>JAUXDO010000055.1 GCA_030618315.1 Candidatus Peregrinibacteria bacterium
GAAAATTACCCAGGACCATTTATAGGCGGAACATTTAAAGAATACCCACCAAGCAATAGACCAAACTGCCCTGAGGGATACAGTGAGTTAGACATTAAGGCAGCAAACATTGTAGATAAAACAAAAAAAGGAGATTTAGAATATGTTGGAGAATCAGAAAGTGTATTTGAAGAAGTTGTATGTATACCAACTGAGTTCTGTGTAAGTCCTGATGTCATAAGAGACTTCTTAGCAGCGTCATTTTTCGCAATTCCGGGAAACTGGAGATTACTTCCTGCAAAAGATCCTATACGTCAAAAACTTGAAGCAATTGAATCCGTATTTTGTGTAACATTAACCAAACATAACAGACCGGAAACACCATATAGACCGGATGAAGGATGTATTGACTGTCATCTGAGAGCAATTGTGGATTCGCTGTACAAGGCTTTGGATACGAATGTTACACCAATGGTAAATACAACATCCAGCTTTGGTATTAGTAGCAGGTGGGGCCCTAATATGTCATTTAATTTAACCACTGCGATTAAACAAAAAATAAAATTAGCTTTACCTGATCCAAAACCTGTAACGCAAATAATCGACGAGGAAATTGATAAGGTAAAATCTGAAACAGATATTCCTGAACCTTCAATGATGGATTTCGACACACCAGCCGAAAAAGCGGAAAAAGAAATAAAAAAATTAAAGGATAAGCAAGCCGCGTTAATAGAAGCTATGCAAAATTACAGAGATACCAATAACAGCTTAAGCGATCAAGCTATGTTCACCAGAGTTAAACCTTTATTGATCCAAATGCTTGCAAGCTTTCAGGTAATGCAGGCAAATTATGATCAAATAACAAGAGAGGGATCTGTAGAAGCACTAGCCACCAAACATAAATGCAAATAACCAAGCGAATCATCATCGGATTAACACTATGTTTTGGACTAATAGTTCAAACAGCAAACGTGCATGCAATTTATTCGCCAACTATTTCAAAAAGAGTAAGTATAATAAAACAGCATGTCAGAACAGCCCGTGAGCATAATGGATCCGGAAGCATTACGGCTGCCATTAAAAGCGTAAAAGCTCAGGATGATGAAAGAGCTAAAGAGGGAAAGTCGCGAGCTCTTCCCGTTGAAGCAACACTGGCAATACCAAGAGTTTTGGGTGATATGTTTACAGACCTTATAAAAGCACCTTTGGATCCGATTTATATGATCTTTAACATTATTCCATCCACAGGCGCCGTAGTCAGCACATGTTTAAGAAATGACATTTGGATACTGGAGGATTTAAGAGATGTTGTCGTTCAGGAAATGATAAAAGCTTATTTGATGATGGATTCAAATAATGGTGACTTGCTAAGTAACGATTATGAATATTTGAGATATTACATAGGATATTTAAAAGAATATGGTCATCGCCCACAATATCCAAAACCAAATCCAGGCGACACAATTCCTATCACATCAAGCGAGCGTTTATTTGGAAGTAAATCAAGCATTAACTATTATTCAATTACATTCCCCACAGGCGAAGGATGTCCTGAATCGGATTTTGTGGAAGCATTTGACGAAGTAAAACAAAGTCTGATAACCCTTAAAACATTAAGTTCCGGTAGCGGAAGTGACTGGGGTAGTATTTTGGTTATGGCTAAAGCCAATGCACGAAGAAGGGCAGAAGAATGGATTAAAGCTAACCAGATAACACTCACGCTGGGAGGGGAAGCGGGAGGGAATCCTCAAAGCCTGATAAAGGGGGATAGCTGGAACGTATTCGTAGGTCAATTTAAAACACAAAAGCAAATTTTAAAGAATATGATTGGTCCTCTGACTCCGTTATTCAGCTGGGGCATTTACAGCAGAGGCGAAGAGCCTGATGAAGAAATAAGTTACGGATGTATGTACTACTATGCCGATGCTGGCGTATTTCGTGCATGTACCGTTGAACAATTAAAAGATTATAAAATCTGTCAAAGTGATGATCCTGATGACAAAGAAGAACAGAGCAAGATTGATTGTGATAAATTTCGCAATCCAACACAAGTAATAACACCTGTAGAAACGGTTGAAAATTATCAAGCACAGGCATCCAGACATCAAAAAAGCATTACAAGCACTGAGAGAAGTCTTAAATACAATACCACCTTAAATAATATGTCGGAACAGGGCTTAATTGAAATGGACAGAGTTATGTGGGAAATAAATAAAGAGATTGGACGCAGTTTTGAAGCCGATGGAGACGAAGCAGGTAAAGGCCTGCCATACTTATATTCACAATTAAAAACATTCATACAAAATCATTGTGGTGGAAAGAATTGTCCGTAAGAAAAACCCCTATTAAAAACACCAGCCTATTATAAAACCCCCTTGACCCCTTTTTCCGTATAATCAATTTATTATCCCCCTTATCAGGGGGAGGTAGGGGGGGGGTATATAAGGATTTCACCTAGCATTCAATATTATCAACTTATCCCAAAATACTTCCCCTTGATAAAGGGGATGATAATTAAATAATTGAATGATAAAGGGGATTCTATAATAGGGATTGAATGATTGAATAGCAAAGAGGGTTTTATATAGGAATACCCAAAACTCCCCTGCATTTCATATGAAGCAAGAAAGTTTTGAGTTATTTTTGTTTTTCGTTTTTCAACCGATTTTATATTTTGGTATTAAACGAACGAAAAACAGAGGTTTTGTTTTTGAGGACACGAGATTTTATATTGAGTCTTGGTCCAGAAACTTCTGAAGATCCGATTCACGGATCCTGTATATTCGACCAAGTTTTATGCTCCCCAGCTTCCTATTCCTTATATACTTAAGGACTGTAAGAGGATGAATTTGCAAAAGCTGAGCAACCTGTTCTGTGGTGTAAATTTTTTCAACCACTTGTTTATTTTTGTTTTTAGCCTGCATACCGCAGGTATGTTTTGTTTAACCTAGCTTAATCTAGCTTAATTTAATTAAATTTAAGTAGTTTTTATTAAATTTAGTTAAATCAATTTAACTTTGTTTTATCGTAGTTAAATATAGTTTAGTTAGATTAATCTTGTCAATGTTTATTATGTTTAATTATATTTCATTATGTTTAATTATATGGTCTAGTATATAACAAAATGACGAAATAGATATTGCTCACACATAGTAGGGACGTTGCAATGCAACGTCCCTACGTGTTTTGGGTGATGATTTTCGTTATTTCGTTTCGCCGTGGCGAATCATTTCGTCTATAATAATATCACCATGAACAATTTAAAAGAACCAATCGCAATTCTCGGATTTGGAGTAGAGGGAAAGTCCGCAAAATCTTTTTTAGATAATCAGGGTATTAACGATGTTACGATTTGTGATGAAAATTATCTTGAAGGCGCTCAAGCGCTTGTGCGCATTCAAGATAATTTCAAAAACCTATCCGACTTCCAAACCATCATCCGCTCCCCTGGTGTACATTACGACCGACCTGAAATAAAGGAAGCACGAGAAGCAGGTGCGACAATAACATCAATGACCGAGCTTGCCCTCGAGCTCGCAAAGGACAGGATTACAGCAATCACCGGTTCAAACGGTAAAACTACAACAACCGCACTTGTTGCTGAAATTCTAAAAAAACATTACGAGGGTAAAGTAATCATTGGCGGAAACGATGGTAAACCAGTTGTTCAGGAAGCAACTAACCATCCAGACCAGCCAATTGTTATGGAAGTTTCAAGTTTCCAATTTGCGGATCTACAAATATCTCCACATATTTCCGCAGTACTCAACATAACTCCAAATCATTTGGATTGGCATGAGGATTTAGAGGATTACATCAACGCTAAAAGTAATTTAATCCAACATCAATCAAAAGATGACTGGGCGGTACTTAATACAAACAGTGAAAACAGTACCAAAATGGCAAACAACGCTCCGGGACAGATTTTTTGGATTGGAGAAAAGAAAGGTAACAACTGGGCCGACTGGGAAAATGACAATATTGTTGTAAACGATGAGGTAATAATCAATATCAAGGACATCAAGCTTAAAACTCATCCGGACAACCTACTTTTTGCCGTAGCCATTGCAAAACTTCATAAAGTGAATAGTCAGACGATAGTTGATGCCATGAAAGAATTCAGCGGTGTTGAACACAGACTTGAGTTTGTTCGGGAGATTAATGGTATTAGTTTTTACAACGACTCATCCTGTACCACACCTGAGTCTGCGGAGGTTGCAATCGAACAATTCCCTCTCGGTAAATTGATTTTAATGCTCGGTGGCAGTTCAAAAAAAGCTGAATATGGATTTCTGGCATCTAAAATAAAAAACAACAATGTCAGAGTTTATTTATATGGCAAAGAGGGGGAGGTTATCCATCAGGCAATCGACGAAGCCGGAGCAAAAGATCAAATCATCAACTACAATCAATCAAAAAACTTTGAGGAAATAATCAAAGATGTATTCAGTCAGGCAAAAGAAGGAGATAACATAGTTTTGTCACCAGCATGTGCATCTTTTGACATGTTTAAAAATGCAAAGGACCGAGGCAATCAGTTTAAGGAGATTGTGAAAGGATTGTAATTCTATATTACTGCACCTGCCATTTTCTTCAGAATATCATCAGCAGTTTTTTCTGGTAAACCATAAACATCAACTAGCCCAAGACCTTTTAGTTTTACCTGACCGCATTGATGGAACAAACCCCTTACATGTTCAGGTAATTTTTCATAATCATCCTGCGTAATCAGCAAAGCATGTCCTGGAAACTCCTTATTTGCCGCTTCAAGCCTGGCAGCTCTATTTAGTGTATTTCCAATAGCTTCCTGATTCCGAAAAGGTAACGGTTTACCATCTTTTTTAGGAAATAAATTAGCAACTGAAATATCACCACTTTTCATACCAACTCCTGTTTTATGTGTATTTTCAGTATCTTTGTCTAATGGAAATTCTTCAGAAAAAATCTTATCGTATTTATTACTCAATGAGGCAAATTCAATAGAAAAATCTACAACTTTTTCTTCCTTGGTTTTATTATAATCACCTTCTTTATATCCAGGCTCATCTTTATCATCCCTAAATAAAATTAATGCTCCATCTCCCATTAATTTTCCAAGCCTTCCGCCATGCTTTTTTGCCAATAAATAAAGTTCAGAAATATATTCCCCCAAAACAACAGCGATTTCACTAGCTGGATATTTCTCATTCATTGCAGTCCAGTTTCTAACATCAGTAAAAACACATGCCCTTTTCACTTCAGTATTAACAGGTACACCATTAACCATTTTAACTTCCTCACCCAAAGGATTTATCAATTCTTCGTTCATAGAAAATAAAGTCGAAATTCTATTTTCAAATAATTCGATTTCATTACCGCTTTTCTGGTAAGCATCAGCAAGAAAACTTAACTGGGGATTGTCCATAAAAGACTGAAGTATCCTTTCGTCTGCTTCTTTGAAACGTTTTGTAAATGTATGTGCAATTGTTTTTCGCACACCTTGGTTAAATTGTCTAATTTTATAAATCAAAAAGCCCAATGCGCCAAATTCAAGAGCTATATCCTGCCATTCCGTATAATCGAATTCTTTTGCAGTTGTCATCGCTGCCATAGCTGCCGTAAACATTACAATTAACTTTGTGAAGTCTTTACTAATTTTATTAGAACTCTCATCCTCAAGTGAATTTTGGATATTCCATGATTTGGTAGCAAGAGCAACTTTTGACATTTTGGTTACGCGTAATAATTTTGCCATACGCAGGATTTCCAGATTCACTTCCGACATACTGCCGCCCATTGCACCTAAATTGATTAATGGAGCAGCCTCTAATGAAATTGTTTTATCTGATTCTTTCTCATCAGGCTTCTTGTCATCAGTAATTTTGTCTTCAACCCTAAACCAATAACTGGAACCATCTGCAATCGTATGACCAACCGTATCAAGACCAAAACCGGCGGTTAAGCCAATAGCCATATTTTCAAAAAAGGCCTGTTTGGTACTTTCATCAATCTGTATACCTGTTTGAGCCAATAGAAACACAAGGGCATGTGGACCAAAGATTGAAAAATACGTAAGAATTACCTTATCGATTTTTCTGTATGCTTCTGAACCTCTTTGTTTCTCCGGATCATCGCTATTGCCATTACCAAAAAAATCCTGACACTTTTTACGCGTCCAACCAATTTCTTTTTTCTGTTCCCAATTTTGGAATTGTCCAAGTCTTTTAAGTATTGGCTGAAAAATAGCATTACCAGCTCCGCCAATTACATCAAAAAACGTCTTACGCAAAGCAAGAAATTCCATATTGTGCTCCAACGATTCCCCAGTATCATTTCCCAACTCTAAATCGGGTTCAAGTTGGGCACCTTCATTTGGGTCATTTTCTCCAGTCATAGATTGAATTACAGGTAGTAAATTGTACCAAAAAATTAAAATTTGTCAATACTATAAATTCATACTATAATATACAAGATTTTGAAAAAGATTTATGAGAAAAGAACAACATTTTTGGAGAAAAATATCGCGCCCAATTTACGCTTTTTTAGCTATGCTGATTCTGACGATTATTGGTTTTTATTTAACCGAAGGCTGGGGAATTCTGCAGGGCTATTATGCTTTTATTCGTACTGCATTCGGTGACTGGTTCGATACAGTTGTTCCTGTTTCAACTTCCGGTAAATTATTTGCAACATTTGTTAACATTTTATCAATCGTAGCCGCTGGTTACTTTTTTGCTACACTTTCCGCCCTATTTGTAGAGGGCGAACTTAAAGATATTCTTAAATTTAAAAAAATGGATAAAGAAATTTCTAAATTAGAGGGTCATTTTATTATTTGTGGTCTCGATACCGTTAGTAAACACATAATCGATGAATTTATAAAAACCCAAACACCTTTTGTTGTAGTTGATCAATCATTTGAAAAGCTCGAAGAGCTCTACGGCGAAAAAAAGTTTTTATATTTGGACGGTGATCCGACAAAAGATAATACGCTTGAAAAAGCAGGAATAAAGAGGGCAAAAGGACTTATAGCCTCACTTGATAACGACCATGAAAATTTGTTTTTGGTAATATCAGCAAGAAGTCTTAACACTGATATTAAAATAGCCACAAAAGTCATTAATCCGAATGCCAAAGACAAAATGATTAAAGCCGGAGCTGATGAAACTATCTCCCCTCCTCATATTGGAGGACTAAGAATAGCCTCTGTAATGATACGTCCTCATGTTGTGACATTTCTTGATTCATTCCTTCGAGGACAAGGCTCAACTCGCTTTGAAGAAGTTGTACTGAGTGAAAAATCTAATCTTATCGGCAAAAACTTTGACCAGGCTCAGGAAGCCGAAGAAACCGGCTTAAGCGTTATAGCGATTAAAAAGAAAAATGACAATGAATATATCTGTAATCCTCGCGCAAAAGTTAAAATGGAAACTGGAGATGTGTTGGTTACATTAGGCGATGTTAAGCAGAAAGAGGAATTTGTTAAGAAATACAATTAGGTAAAATCTCAAAATACAAATCCTAAATTCCAAACAAAAAGGTTTGGAATTTGTGTTTTGCTATTTGGAGTTTTTGCCTGTAGTCCCGCGCAGATTTGAACTGCGGACCCCTACATTATCAGTGTAGTGCTCTAACCAACTGAGCTACGGGACTTCTTTTGGTTGATTAGTCATTGGTAATTTGTCATTGGTCA
>JAUXDO010000092.1 GCA_030618315.1 Candidatus Peregrinibacteria bacterium
TTGTTCGTATAAGGTTCATTATGTTATTTAGCTTGGGGGCTAAGGCTTCTTTTATTTATTTTTCTCCCCTGCTTCCTTAATAAGAACGTATGTGTAAGAAACTATTAAAGCAATGTGAATTAGGTATATTGAAGCAAACATTAGGTTGAATGGAATTCCAAAAAAAAGATTTAACGAGGCTTTATATGAAATTAATAAGATGTAGAGAATAATCATGGAAAGGGCAATTGCTCGTCTTGCATCAGACTTTGAGGTGTTTCTTGCTAAAAATGTAAGGACTCCTGTTCCAAAAACAAATACGCCCATACCTTGAGCGATCAGTGTGGAGTCGCCAGCTACATTATACCCCATCAACGTCAAGCATAATGTCGGCAGAAAGATAAACCCAGCTCCAAAAAGAAATGCAATGATGCAGTTTATGGTAAAGATTGCTTTTAGTTTCATTTTAATAATTATTTAATAAATTAACGTTCAGTGCAAACGCAGTAGGTGCGTTTAGCGACTATTGACGTTTTGCACTTTGTTCGATGCATGTTATCTTTTTGCTTACCTGCATAAAGTTTTATTTGTAATGAGTATAAAAATATAGTTTATAAATCTTCTTGGTTGATCGTTTTACTCCATGCCTCAATTCCATTGGCATCATAGAAAATTACTTCGATATATCTATTACGGTCAGACCCCTTCACTTGGATCATAGCAAAATTTCTTTCATATACATTGGATTCAGGGAGTCTATAAATATCGTTAGGATTAGACTCATGACGACCGCCTGCAGTTAGAGGAGACGCCGTTATTTCATGAATTACTACATTAGTTCCGTTAAATCTGCTTAAACCGGAAAAATGCGCATCGCCGGTTAAGAAAATAACTCCCCTTATTTTTTCATTATCAATGAAATCAAGTAGTTCTAATCGTTCTTTTGGGGCTATATTTATGTAATATTCATATTCCTGTAAAGAACTTAAAACTTGACCACCAAAACAAACGAATTTAAGTGGGGCTTGACTGGTATGTAAATTATCTTTAAGCCATTGTAGCTGATCTTTACCTAGAATAGTTTGCCCTGTTGTATTGCTTTTTTTAGGACTTCTAAAAAAACGATTATCTAAAAGAAAAAAATCACAATCTGACCATTTAAAAGATGTTGTAATACCTTGATTTACCGTAGAAGCACCAAAATTAGGATTAGCCCAAAATAGCTTAAAAACATCATACGATTCATTTTTTCTTAAAAAGCTACGATTTGAGTTATTGGAGCCATAATCATGATCATTCCAAATAGCATAATTTGAGGTTTTACTTAACAACTGATTTAATGCAGGGACTTTTCTGGCAAGAGAATACCTCTTTATCATTTGTTTTCTGCTGTCAAAATCGACCTCTCTGAAAAAAACATTATTACCTAACCACAACATAAAGTCAGGTTCTTTGTTTTGTATTGATTTAAATATGTGGTAATCCCCACCATAAGGTAAGCCCGGCCTGTCGGTTAATGAATCATTTATGTAAACACTGCTTCCCATGGCAAATTTAAATTCAGGGGGATCAGTGCGCCATTCCCATAGTTTTTGCGTCTCGAAGGAATAAACTGAATCATTAATTTGATCACAATTATTGATAATTATTCGATACTTATATTTTATGCCGGGATTTAATTCTGAAAGGCGAAATTTGACAGCGTAACCATCTGATAATAAAGCATTCTGTTTTGTTGAATTCTTTATTTCTTCAGGTTTGTCTTCAATCCAGTACTGAACATGTGATACACAAGAATCTTTAAATTGACTCCAAATCAATACTTCACTTTTAGAAACATGACCCAGCATTGGCCCTGATTGAATATACGTGCTTTCATTATTACAGTTTATATTTGTAAAGGATTTAAAATAGAATTTATAAGCAAACCAAGAAAGGATAATCAATAGAAATATTGTTACTGAAATTAATAAAACCGGTCTATATCTTCTTCTGGCAGCTGGCGATGATGACTGTTGAGGGTACTTGGTTTTAATTGAGCTTATAAAACTACTGTTTTGAATATAAACAGATATTGATTGTATTAATTTCTGATACTTATTCTCCGTAGAAGAAAAATTCCAATTTACCAGATTTACACTGTGAATTTGTCTAAATTGTATAGGAGGGTTAATATCTTCAATTAAAACAGGGACTAATTTCTTACGAATCATTGCTTCTGAAGCCTCTGAGATAACCCAATTTGAATTAATTGAGTTCGAAGACCACAATACGATAACACAAGAAGTCTTACTTATAACTTCTTCTATAACTTTTGAGAAACGAGTACCTGCAATCAAATCCTCATCCCACCAAACATTTAGTCCTTCTTGTTCAAGAGATAATTTTAACTTATTGGCAAAGTTTTGATCTTCACGAGAATAACTGATAAATACATCCGATTCAATTTCTTTGGTCATCTAGAATAAAATTATATTTAGCCATTTAATTGATATAAATTTAATGCCTACAGGTGACAACTTATAGATTTTAGCTCAAAAAGTCTTTAATCATAATAACAAATTCTTGTGAAAAGCAGATTTTCAATTACTTCATTTTGCTTCAAATTTAACCAGATTGGTTTTAATTAAATGATTACACTCTAAATTGATTCTAGTTTCTAAGTATCTAAAATTGCATCGAACTCCTTATATCCGCACAAAAAGTACCGAATAACTCGTCAAAGTTACTTTAACAATTTCAAATATTTTAGGTTTTTCGCCCCCAACTGCCATATGCTGATTCAACCCTCAAGTGAGAGAGGACTATTGGTAAAGTTTTTCAAATATTCTGACCATTGCAAAGGTATCTAATTTGCAGTATTCCAGAAGGTCATTCCTAGTTTTGGTAATGTCGCCTTTGAATGTACCTGTGACCATTTCTGTAAATGTGTTGGAGGCGGTTCCTCCTTCTGAAATTTCTAAATCGCTGTAGGATAATTCCGGGACCAGGGCAGGAAGGACATATTTAATCGTATACCTACCTTTCATTTCTGGTGTATAATACCATCTTTTTTGAAATGGAATCATCAGATCAACCAGGCGATCGATGATGGCTTGTATTTCTTTTTTGTGTTGTGGGAATACTTTGATCAGGTCGTGTAGTTTTCCTTTTTCAAATCCAACATTATAAACGATTATGTCTCCTGTTGTACCACAATCTTTAATGAGTTGATTTATGAAGCCTATGCGGGGGTCGGGGCATAATTCCTGTTTTGCTTCGGATTGTCCTGGAATATTTGTTCCGGGTGAGAGTGGAACCTCCCCCTGCGGCGCACTGGCTTCCGCACCCCCCTCCATCCAATACGGACTCCCTTCGGCCGGAGGGGGATAGCTGCGCATTTCATCAGGTGTGACAGAAAGGCTTGCGCCAGGGGTTTGTGCAAGGTATTCGTAGTGTTTTAATTCGCCACCGGGCTTATCCTGAATATGCAGGGAATACTGAAACACAAACTGTTGGTATGGCTTTGTATTGTCAAAAATGGGTATGGCTGTTGCCATGGTTTCGAAATCGAGGAAGTAGAGTGGATAATTTAAATGATCAAGGAATTTCTGAATTTTTGTTTTGTCGATATGGGCTTCTTGATCTAATTCACAATTTACCTGCATCCACTGATTTGTGTTTAAATTGTAGTCTTTTGGAATTTGATCCAGGTTAATTATTCCCTTATCATAGAGTTCGAATTTTCTGGTCTTGAAAAGATTTGCAATATCGAAGACAGAATATCCGGGTATGTGTTTCCAACAGTGGCCCATGAAGTCGCATGAATAGGGTGAGAAGCAGTGATGACCAATATCAATATTGGGGATGGAAGCACCTTGTAATGTTTTCTTTTCATCGACAATGATTTGAGGGATGAGATGCTGTAGATTCTTTACATCATGTAGTACTGATTGAACTGAAAATAAACGGGCAATATCCAAATCACCATTTTTAATGTATTGGTTGTTGATGTAGATAACTGACATGTCGATAAGCGGGATTCCTGCATTGGTTATCACATAATACTGGAGGGCTGTATCTTCGATATAGGTTTCGCTTACACCGGTGGAGCTTTTTACTTCATAGGCTTTCCAGCCTTCTTCATCCTTTACTAAAATATCTATGGCGCAAAGTACTTCGTCAAATTGAAAAGCGGCTTCATAAATTACAGTTTCTCCTTTTGCTATGGCCTTCTGGGTGTCGGCTATTGACTGGCTGAAATCGTAGTAGCTTTCAGGGGAAACATCCACGCCTCCCGGAAATAATTGTTGTGCCAATATACCGACATCAGTTCCCTGTGAAAAAATGGCTTGCTGTTGGGCGGAAATATCATCTCTCAGATCGCTGTAGTTCTTGTTTAAATAAAGGGATTTGTGGCATTTGAGGCCACGCATGTATGTTGATTTGGAGAGAAGGTGTGGTTTAACAGGTTGAGGTTTCTTATAGTACCGTAATCATTTGATATACAAATTTTTCTTACTAAGCACAAGTCACGCTTTCGCACTGGCCGGTCTGGAAGACTGCGCTAGGGGGGGGAAGTCGGAGG
>JAUXDO010000105.1 GCA_030618315.1 Candidatus Peregrinibacteria bacterium
CGAAGTCACTAAGACACGAAGAATCACAAAGCAAAGAAAACGAGGATATTAACCTTGGTGCATCTTTGTGCCTTTGAGCCTTGGTGGCAAGAAAAAGACTTTTCGGAGTGGACTCAAAAAATAAAACCCGGAATTCATGAAAAAGTTTATTTTTATTGCACTGTTTTCTAGCTCTTTTTTATTAGGTTTTAATCCTTTAAATGCCCAAACCACTAGTATTTTCAATGGAAAAAGTCTTGAGGGCTGGCATGTAGATGTACCTGAGCTGGACAATAAGCCGGATGGAATAAATCCATTTATTGTTCGTGATGGCTTATTAGTGAGCCTGGGTACCCCGGCAGGACATTTGATCACTGATGCAAAATATGAAAACTACAGACTATTGGTAAAATACCGTTTCGCATCAAAACCCGGGAATTGCGGTGTACTGGTTCATGCCTCGACCCCACGTGCGCTTTATGAGATGTTTCCAAAATCCATTGAGGTACAAATGATGCACAAAAATGCCGGAGATTTCTGGTGCATTGTTGAAGATATAACTGTACCTGATATGGAAAAGAGGCGTGGGCCAAAAGAAGAATGGGGCATTACTGAAGGTAAGAAAAGGAGGATATTTAATCTTACTGATAAATCTGAAAAAAAAGCAGGGAAATGGACTACTATGATTATAGAATGTCTTGATAGGGAAATCAAGGTATGGGTTAACGGAGATTTGGTAAATTATGGATTTGATTGTACGGCCAATAAAGGACAAATAGCAGTACAGGCAGAAGGTTCAGAAGTCGAATTTCAAAAGATTGAACTAACTCCAATTTCAAAACTTACAGAGTAGATATATAAATATATCATAATACCCGGAAGTTTATTTGCTTGTATAAGTAGTGTTTGTCTATAAAGTCCGACTTCTGCGTTATGCTCGTCATAAAAACAGTCATTTACAAAAGTAAACTCCTTTATTTTCTGACTTCGCAAGCACTTCGGCGTACTCAGTGTAACACCTTGAATTCGAACTTTCTAACTCAAACACTTACTTTATGGACAGACTCTTCTTAGATATCAAAAATAGCAATTATTCATTTAGCAATAAGACATGTCCTCGCAAAACTTCATTTGCATGCCGGGCAAATAGTCCTTGTTTATCTTTGGTATAGTTTATTAGAATATTTTCTCCAACATCATTGTAATCTCCACATTTGAATAAGGCACGAGCTAAAATGATTTCACGCAATGCTCTTGTACGTTTATTTAGCGATGAGTTTTTAACAGGGTTTGTTCCTTTTCCATCATTGCCCAGTTCACTTAGGGCATCTTCCAAATCAAGCATTGCATAACCTTGCATGCCAGGCTTTTTAAGAAGCTTAGCCAATGATTGGGCAGCACTTGGGTCCGATAGTTTTTCCAGAGCCAATGCTAATGAACGGTGATGAGACAAAGTTACATTCGCATTTAGTTTATCAACAAGTTCTATAAGTTGTGGAGTTACAGATTTATTACCTGTAAAGCCTAAAGCCAAAATTATCCCATCTATAGGAGTTGGCAAGTGTGCAAAATCGGCCATGCTGCCTTGAAATATTTTTTCGTCCCATTTCTCAAACTTGTTTAGTTCCGCTATCAAGGTAGGAATACTCTCAGAATATCCACATATGCCAAGTATCTGGGCGTAAAGTAGCCTGGTTTGTGCCCTGGCTTTTTCAAACTCTTTTTTTACGATAGGGAGAGCAATATCTTTATGAGATAATATTACCGCCAACGAATATCCTGCACTTTCAGGATTGGTTGCTGCACCATAATTAATTACTGCTTTTTTTATTATCTTTTTTGACAATGGAAAAGAGTCTTTCATTTTCAGAACTTCTTCTGGAAGATTCCCTTTTTTTATCAATAGTTCTTGAAGCTTAATTATATTGATTTTCCGAAGTCCAACATCTTCGGTAATAGCCATTGAAGCAGCAATACCCGCAGCATAGCCCTGATTTGATATATCGAACTGCATACGTATCATTGCAGAAGCATCCCGATCCATACTAATCCCCAGTCCAATTACCAAAATACCATTTAAATCTTTGGGAAGTAAGCAACGATATGGTGTGTAACAAGTTCCTCCCGGTGCCGGATGGTTTTCTCTTTCTGAAATCTCATCGTGAGGAAGTAGTGCAAAATACAAAGATGTAGGGTAGCCATGCGAATCATAATCGCTACCTGAATATACAATGGCATCCGCATATGTTCTGCCCGCAATTTGGTCGAGATAATTCATGGTAAAATCCCCAACCATTCTCCGCCTTTCACGATTTTGAATAAGTGGTACTGCATCAAATTGGTTTTCTGCATCCTTAGTTATATGTACACTCACCAAAGAACGCCAGACATCTAACATATCTGATTCATCTACTAAAAGATAATCACTATTGTTGTAATTTCCTTTTAACGAGCGGGTTGAAAAGCCCGTTCCCTGGATTGCTATTTGGTTTTGTTCGATAGTTCCATAACGATATTCTACTCCTGCTGAAATAGCAATATCTGCATTGCCTGTAGCATCAATAACTACTTTTGCTTTTACTACTCCCCTTCCCTGGGGCGTTGCAACAACTGCTCCAATAACTGTATCACCTTTAATATAAGCACCACAACCTATTGCACCTAACCAGATGTCTGCTCCAGCTTTTTCAAGTTCCGATCTGTACCATTCCATTTTGGGTTCGATATTATCATTTGGGAAAGGGACTTCTTCAGCAAAACCTACTTTTTTTCCATGATAAGGTTTTCCAATCATTCCAAGCGTGCCAATTCCGCCAAGACCTTCCAGGTATTCTACTACCAGGACTTTCATTCCCATACGTGCGGCTGAAATGGCAGCCGGGGCACCTGAGGTTCCTCCCCCGATAACAACTACATCGTAATCGCCAATTACGGGAATATGCGTTTGAGGACTTGTAATAGAAATGTATTTTTTGTTTATATTTCTAAATCCATTTAAGATTTCTTTTACATCTCCTGATGCTTGAGTTTTATGGACAATTGACTTTATAAATAAACCTTTAGGATTTTCTCTTGATTTTGCAATTTGGGAAGTAGCATTACCAATATCCTCTCCTATAGATGCCATAGCACCTGGTTGAAGTAATGATTCTGCTATATCACGAGGGATTCCGGCACATCCACTTAAAACAAATAAATTATCAAACCCGTCAACTTGAAAGTGTTCCGTTTTATTTGATGAATCTGACCATTCCTTTTCATTCTTTATGCAAACAATTGGATCAGGCAAAATAAAAAAAAGTGATTCTGAAGCTCGTAATTGTCCTTCTGTATAAGATTCCTTCCTTGCCAATTGTTCAGCTTTAGCAAAGGAAGCAAAACTTAAATCAGGCATCGACAGTTGAAGTATTCGTTTTTCATATTCAGGTTCATCATCCGTTTTGCCTAACATTATTATTGTTCGTTCAAATTTTAAGTTTTCACCTTGCCATGGTTTTGATTCAGCACCTGCCATTTTGCAAACAGTAGCAAAACTACTGGCATCGATAATTGTTTTAGAAACTATTGCCTGTCTTCCTGCACGAGTAGGAATGACAACTGCGGCAGGTTTATTGTTTTCACTCCATATTATATCCGTAACAAAACTTCCAAAAATAAATTGAACTCCGGCATTGATTAAAGCTTTGCTTAATACACCTTTTATATGCATAGGAGTTGCAGTATTCGAATCGTCAAAAATTTCTTTTTCTATTTTAGTTTTTAATTCATTGGTTGAATTAATTTTCAAACGTAGAGTTGCACACAAATCTTCTCCTAAATAGGGTTTGGATTCAATCAAAAATACTGATTTACCATTTTCCGCTGCAACAACCGCTGCAGAAACTGCAGGAACAGTTCCTCCTATAATAAGAACATCAACTGTTTTAATAACTGGAATCTCCCTGCCAGATT
>JAUXDO010000008.1 GCA_030618315.1 Candidatus Peregrinibacteria bacterium
TGAATACTCCCTGATCCAGACTCATGCTTTTTGCTAAATCTTTATCGCTTTCGCCTACTGTATTTACAATAATTTGCCAGTCTTCTTTGGTCGTATTAACAAAATTGGCCCAGACACTAGGCATTCCCATATCTTCCGGAGCCTGACATCCGGGTATTGTTCCTATATGTTCTTTTGTAAGTCCTGTGAGTGCACTTTTTGGATCTCCATATCCGCTATATTGAACAGCTCTGCACAAATATTCACTCCAGCATTTATAGGTGTTGTAGCCTTCAAAAACATCATTAATTTTATCGCTGGTCGCCTTTTCCTGATCCAGTGCTTGTTGTTGATTTTCTGCCCATGCGGTTTTTAATGCATCAAAACCTGAGTGGTATGCAATGCAACACGAATTACTTCCGCATTCTTTTTCAAACTGATCTGCTTCCACTGAAAATGAGGTTAACTGCCAGCCTAGTATGCTGATACTGATTGCGATAAGACCGGTGATTATAAAGGGTTTTTTTGTCATGTTTCTAATTGATTACAATTGTGGGGCTGTTCGAGTACGAACGTGGGGCTGTCGCAGTAGCGACGTTGGGCTGTTCGAGTACGAACGTGGTTCTTATTGTGGGTGTACCACGCGAGTAATCTCGCTGCCCTACGCGAGATAATCCGAGCTGCCCCACGGCGTTAGCCAGCCCTACGCGAGTAATCTCGCAGTTTACGGTTCATAGGTTACTTCTTCACTTTTCTCAAAAATGATATCGTGAGTAATTACATCTGTAATCGCTGTCATAATAATATCACCTTCTACTAAATCTGCTTCGTAATCTATAAAGCTACATGCAGGGCCTGGTGTTATGTAAACGCCTGGAGATTTATCTGGGAATTCGTCATCAACTTCCGGACAACCGTCTTCATCATTTACGCCATCTTCATCTTCTGGTACTGGTGGGCATTTATCAAATGGTTCACATAAATCTCCGGTTTTATTTATGTCACTATCAACTTGATCCGTGTTTTCAATGAAAATACAATTGTCTTCACTTTCCTCGATTTTAGCTGGGTCAACAATACCACTGTCGTCAAACAAACATATGACATTTGGAATACCGTCATTATCAATATCCTCATCACAGGCGTCAATTATCCCATCACCGTCTGTATCGTTTTGATTAGGATTATCCAGGCATGGGCAGATTTCACAAATATTCCCAATATGGTTGTTGTTGTCATCTGCCTGGTCTGTATTTTTGATAAATACACAGTTGTCCTCACTTCCATCTACTTTTGCCTGATCAATTTTGCCATTATCGTCAAATATACAGAGTAGGTTTGAAACACTGTCATTATCAATATCTTTATCACAGACATCAATTATTCCGTCTCCGTCGGTATCGCTTTGATTAGGATTATCCTTACACGGGCAAATATTTTGGTATTTTGAAAGCATTTCCGGTGTCGCGTCTGCAAATAACGGGTCCATATTATTTTCCATTTCCCACCAGTCAGGAATGCCATCTCCATCTTCATCTACTTCGTGACAATCCAGCATACTCATAACTCCGGAACCCATATATGCAAATTCACCGCGGGTAATTTCTTCATCCGGGAATACAAAACCGGCATTGTTTTGGATTAGTCCAATTTCAACAGCTGTGTATACATAATCCACATACCAGGCGTAGTCCGGAACGTCTGCAAATGCTTCTTCAGGAGCTTCAGTAATATCAATCTGGGATTGTCTGAGAAGTACTGCTGCTGCCTCTGCTCTGCTGATATTTCTTGCCGGACGGAAGAATCCGTCACCATAACCTGTAACCATTTCCAGGTCTTTAGCTATCCAGATACAGAAGTAATACCAAGCTGGCAGTCTTACATCCGGGAATGGGATACTTGGGCTATATTTTTCTCTTTGTGGGTCTGTTGGGTTTTGGCAATCAAAACAATTTGTAACACCAAGTGCGATCTTTATGAATTCTGCACGGGTCAATTTACTGTCTGGCTGGAATGATCCATCGCCATAACCGCTGATAATACGGGCTTCGTATAATTGTAATATCTGACTGAAGAATGGGTGAGAACTGTCTAGGTCTGGGAAAGGACTTTCTGTTGAGGGGCTGTTGAGGGGCTGTTGAGGGGCTGTTGATGTGTCAGTTTGAGCGAATAGGGAAGCGAAGGCTTTGGTTGGGTCTATCTCCAATCCAATCTGAATACCACTGTCGTCCATCACTTCGTCTGTAATTACTAAATTGTCAAAGTTTGCTTTGATGAAAATATCAAATATCTCAACATTTCCATCGGTTATTACCTGGAATATATATGATTCTCCGGTATTTGATTTATTTTTAATTTTTAACTTATAGCCAGCCTGCATCATTCTTATTGAACCATCGGTATCTACCAGTGCAACGTTCTTTTGAGGAGGGGTTTGATTATAAATTGCAATACCGCCCGGAAAACTCGGACCATATCCCGGAATATTTTTGGCGATGATATCATCAGCCGGGTTTGCGTCACCGGCAGTTACACCAATATCCGCTGTGTTATATGACGTAAGCGGTCCATCCAAAATCGTTACGTCAGTATTGCTATCTGCTATGTAATAAACATTGCCTACAGATAATTCAGATTCACTTTCAATTATTGAAATTCGTGTTGGTAAATCTGTTGAGGCTGGAAGTGGTAAAAGTTCATAACCATCCTGCATAAATTCTATTTCACCTGTTGCAGGCAGAACTCTGGCAATAATATTTCCATCAGAGTCTTTAAATACAATTGGTCCGTTCTCGGTAGTATCAAAACCCCTAATGTTATACACCCCATCTGCATTTAGCGTATAGTAGCTATCGTTATAAACATATTTTTTATCCCCATTGTCATTTAAAGGAGGGCTTGTATGTTTATCGTTTTTATACATTATCTGTCCGAGATTTTTCCATGTATCCCATCGTTTTCTGAATAAGCTGAATGGAATATTATTTAAGTCATCTTTAGGTGCTTCTTTAATCCTCTCTAATACCCCCTTCACAACACCCTCTGAAACAGGAGCACCTTCTAATTTTATTTTTGGTACATAAACAATAACCTTAAATGTTTTTTCATATTTTTCGAATCCCTTATCCTGCATATTTATTGATGCAACCAGTTTGACCAAAATCTCTTTCGGTTCATGCTGAGGTGCAATTGTTAGCTCTTCACCAATCACAGGAGTCAGTGGGTTATTTTCCACATCCACATACCAGAAGTATTCGTATGAGCCATCCAGATCTACAAATATATTACTGGCTTTTATTTTTTTATCTTTGTAAATAGGCACGTAAAATTCTTTGTCGAATGCAATATCTATTGGTGGCGGTGCGCTTACATAAATCTGAGGTGATAACAATTCGTTTTGATTATATGAAGACAGTTTTCCATTTTTATCGAACCAAGTCATTTTAATATGATAATAACCGTTTTCCATATTAACGCTGTACGATGAGGCGATGAATTTGTCATAAACGAATGACTTATTGTCATTTAGATTAATTACAAGCTCTTCACCACCGATGTTTAAAGTTGGAAATCTGATCTGCTGAACACCAGTGACTGTGTCATCAAATTCCATTCCGAAGTATTCCTTAGCTGTATCAGCATCCTCTCTATTAGTTACAAATGTTCCATATGAAATCAGTTTATTATCAGCATAAACTTCTGGTGCTTTTCCATCTTCATCTGGTGGTAATAATATTATTCTTGTATCCGGAAAGTTGTTTTCCTGCTTATCCGCATCAAATCCAAGAATCGATCTTTCAATTTCAATTGAATAGCCATATAGGTCAGGGTTTGTATTTGGAAGCCAGCTAAATGTAGAACTGCCGTTTCCTGTCAGCGTTGTTTTCATCATATTCACCGACTCCATCAAATCAGGAATGCTCTTAAATTCAGCAATATGACTGCTGTGTCCTTCGTTTGCCGGATTAACAGGAATATTCATATTTTGTTTTAAATATAAGCTCGTACCATCGCTATAAATAAGATTTCCTGATGGCATAAACAATGTTTCGGATGAAAGAGGATTATCTATCACCGGAATGGCAGGTGTTGGCGCACTTGTAACAGGATCCGGTAAACACATGCCTTTACATGAGCCACTGATTCCACTATCTTCACTACCTTCTGAGCCACTGGCTTTAAATTCATTTTTTATTTTCTCTTCCAGTTCAATTCTTTCGGTTTCAAGATTCGCGACTTGTCCGTTCCCATTAAATAAATCTTTTGGAATAACCGCACTTGAGAACACTCTTTCTTTTCCCTCCTCTATTACAGGTTGGAATTCTGAACTAGCAAGTTCATATGGGAAAATCTGATTAGGCGGTACTTCGGCAAGTGCGTATAAATCCTTAACGTTTTTCATCTGTTCTACCTCCTGCTCAAGTCTGTCACTATATGCGTAGAGCTCATCTTCCATCCATGCGATTTTATCTACAATCGTAGTTCTTGGTTTCAAAACATAATCAGGAACGTTTAAGTCTTCTTTTACTTTTCTATAATCTACAAGCTCTGCATTGTTCAATTTATCTATCTCTGTTTTTAGCTGAGATATCAGTGATATCAATTCGTTAGCATATGTTTTTTCGTGGTCCGGAATAACATAACCGAAGTAATCATATGCATTATCACATTCATCTTTATCATCAAAACAGGCATTCATATAATCAAATAACTGATCCATTCCTACAATTCCAGTTACTATAGATAAATCAATTCCTTCGCCAACATTATCCAAAATGTTCTGTTGAACCTCTTCCAGATCATCGTATTTTTCCATAACATCATCTAGTTTGTCCGCGAATGGAATCATATATCCTAAGCCTGTTAACAAATCTCCATGTTCATCAAAGAATGTATCTATTTTATCCGCTATGTCATTGCTCCAATTATTAATAGTTTCATTGGCGTCATTTATAGCATTTGTATAAGCATCATAATCCCATTCGCTAGGGTCTAATCCATGTTCCTGAGCCCAATCTTTAATATCATCCGTTTGTTCATCCACCCAGTCCTGCATAGCTTGCTCGGCATCTTCAAATGCTTCTCCAACTGATTCATCAATCTCATCCTGAATACTATTAAGACAATTTAAGTCATCATCCCATTCAATACATCCCTGATTAATCAGTTCAGCGATTTGATCAAGTCTTTCCATGGCTAACTCAAATGGCAGAATTAATTTTTCTTCTATCTTATCTGCCATTGCATCAAGGGTCATCTCATAAAACTCATCAATTCCTTCTGGAATTGCTTCAATCCACTCATTCCACTGCTCAGACATTTTATCCAATATTTTTGGCAATAGCTCTATACGCAGGCCTATATAAACTTTGGTATCAATCCTAAGTTCATTAAATCCTAAATCAAACGGGGCAATATTCGGTAATTGAAGCTTTATAATATCTAACGGAATTAAATATGCCGGTCTGTTTGTAAGAAGAGTTATTTGATCGTTGAGCATTGATTCAGGTACAGGCGCTAATGCCTTTTTTATTAAACACCAAATCTTTAGAATTTTTTCAACTAACTCCAGAATTATCTCCAGGCTCATACCTAAATCCGGTAATTTTGGCGGTGGTGGCAATGTCGGTAATTCAACTACAGGTAATGGTGGTAGTTCCGGCAAATCCGGTAATTCCGGTAAACGCGGAAGAATAGGAAGTGGTGGCATCTGAAGAAGTAATCCGAGATTCGGGAAGTCCGGGAATGTAATCAGCGGTATATCAGGGAAAGGTAATGGCACCGGTGTTATAACCAGCATTGGTAAATCGATATTTATTGCGGCATCGATATCCGAAATATCGAATACTATGTCAGGCCATTTTGGGAATGAGATTATCGGTATGTCCGGAATAATAAGTCCAAGCAGCATCCACCAGCCAAAGTTCGCATAACGTTCATTTGTACATATACTGCAACTGGTATCAAAATCAATAAAAACATCAAATAGTTTTTTCCAGTTTTTTACAATTTCTATTATCGTTAAAACTAATTCAGCCCAGGAAATCAGCTGTTCACGTATAGTGGCCATCCAGCCTCCCATCATTTGACCTATCACATTAAAATAGCACGCAACTCCTTTAATATAATTCACAAGCTGTGCTTTGAATTTAACAAATTTTCTTGGGAAGGTCAGATACGACTGCAGAACTTCAATATTTTCCTGAATGCTTTCCAGGAACGGATCAAAATCCAATAAGAACATATCGGCGATTTCTCTGCCAAGACATTTTGCGTTCCTGACTTTTTTGGAATCTTTTATTTCTTCCGGTGTTGCCCCTGGTTCTGCTTCCGGTTCCATATCCGGACACGTAATTTGATCCCATATATCTTTCACACGATTCCATTCACGTTCGTAATGCATTTGGGCTTGCTGGAGTTTCATAATAAATGCCTGAATATCCGAAGCTGAAACCCATGGGATTTTAAATTCAACAGGTTTTTCAGTTACATTTATAATCGGCATTGTGTTTGCAATGTCATAAAGGCCTTCAAAAACATTTGTATTATAAATATTTGACTGTGCTTCAATCGCACTCATGTATTTTAATAATTTTTTCGGGTCGCTTGTATTACTACCGATTACTTCGCTGTCGATGCCGTAAGCATCTATCGTTTCCTGTAACTCTTCCTCATCGCTGCTTCTTAATTTACCACTAATAGAATCAAGTGACTTTCCAGTCGCCTGTGCTGATTTAGACATTTGTTCAAACCAGGTTTCCGCTGTTTTTTTGGTTGTTTCAAAATCCCTATTCCAAAGAGATTTAAAGTCAGGTAAATATATATAAAAAGTCGGAAGTCTGAGCAGTTTCGTTGTTACTTCAATCGTCTGTCTATCAACCCAATCCGAAATCTTACCCATAAATGTATCGAATGTAGGTATATGAATATTTGAAAATCCTTTGATAGGCGGTTCAAATGTCATTGATTCGCCAAGGTTTACTCCAAGGCTTATTTCAAGTCCTCCGGCGCCTTCTTCATCTCCACTACCTTGTGTGAATTCAGCAGGTATTGATTGATCATTATTCACACTTGCCATTGCGGAATTCATTTTATTTATACCCGAGTTAATTGTTTCCATTAACTTATTCATTCCCTCTTCAATCTTTCCGCATAATCCGGCCGCATTTAATGGTGAAGGCGGAACAACGACCATACAGTTACCAATTGGCGGTGGATATGGAATCGGGAATACTGGTGGTGGTGCAGGTGTTGAGCCCATATATGGCCCCCAACACATTGCAATACCCATACCTCCGGTAATTGTTGGTGCTACATAAAACCTCATCATTGACTGTATTGCACCTGGAAAATCAAACGTTGCTCCAGGAATAAATGGTGGCCACACACCAGGATAAGGTCCTGCAGTTGTTGGGAAGGCAAATACCGGAAGAGCCGGACCTATACCACCGGGAACTAAAAATGATTTATTCCACGGAATAGGAAAACAGCCTCCGCCCATGCATGTAAAATCGCTAATGGCATCAGCCAGGTCATCCAAAGCGCTGTTTGCGCAACCTAATACATTGTCTACACTTTCAAAACAATCTGTCCCCATCATTTCTTCAACTGCTTCACAAGCTCCTTCCTGCGCTGGTATAGCGTCTGGTGGATTATCTTTATTGTATTCCTGCGCGCCGAATGCAGTTAGTTTATCGTTAAGCTCTTTGCTTGCCATTAATGCATCCGCAATATCTGATGAATTTGCATCTAATGGTTTGCTGTCTTCACTTGTAGAACGTTTTTTATAGCTACGAGGGGCAATTGAATAATGCTGAATAAAATCAGATGTTTTGTTATACGGAGGTGAAACTATTACATCTAAGTACTGATCATTCAGGAAGTTTGGTTCGGTAAGTTTTTGTACAATGATTGTAGACCTTGGTGTATGTTTAACGACAGCTTCGTAATCTATATAAATTGTTCTGTTGGCCTGAAGGTTTAATTTGCCGATAAATAATCGTACGCTGTTAACTTGTGTTTCCAGAGTGCCAGGACATCCAATTCCACTGCAGTTTATTGTTGTTGTATCTGCCAAAAGAGCATCGGGTACTGTTTCTGCAATAACTAAATCTGAAATATTTTTATTGGAAGTTATTTCAATGTTGTAAATTAAATGCTCCTCCAAATCAATATTTTTTGAACCAGGTCTCTCTTTATTTCTGACAGTTTTTTTGATTGTTAAAAAGCTGATGTCCTCAGCTGGCGCGAAATATGTTTCACTTTCATCACCCTCTGTCCAAGGCAGTTTTGGTAGTCCTCCCAAATCAGCCATTGATGATGGATCATTCCTACCTGCTTCGGCAATTTTTTCCATTGCATCGTACAATGCCTGAGAATCAGATTCACTTGGTGGTGAAGCACCTCCGCCTGATAGGTTAAGTAATTCATTTATCTGTGAATCTGATGCACCGATAACAGGGGCTTGAGGATTTGACTGAGGTAATGCCGATGTGTCAGCTCCGCTTCCTCCAATTTGCCCTGGTATCTGCAGTCCTTTATATCTAATGTCCAGATCTTTATATAAATTTCCGTCTTTTAAACTAAAGCCATAATTGCCTAGTAATTTTCCATTTTCTTTAAATTTCCCATTTTCATAATAGAAAATTAATATGTCTCCCCGACTATCCAGCACTGTTAAGTCTTCATTTCCATCTGCATCCATATCTCCTTTACGCAATTCATACAACTGTTTACCAATTTTAATTTCCTGATTGGTTCTGGTAATCACCTCTCTGTCATTATGAAGAATGGCGAGCCTCCCCTCATTTGTTCCAATAACTAAATCTTCATACCCGTCATTTTTAAAATCAAAAGATTCTATTGCCACAGCACCGTCCGATAAAAACGCAATATCACCTCTATCACGATATTCAGGTTCTGTAGGTCCGCCTTCCATTAAGCGAACTCGTCCATCTTTCATTACCAATGCTATATCTTCGTATGCGTCATTATTAAAGTTGAAATTTGTCAGAGATGCTATCTGAACGCCTGCAGGATCTTGAAATATTTTACGGCCTTTTGAATAATTATAATTTAAGCCACCACTTGGTTTTGTTTCTAATTGTATTGTCGGATCACCAAGTAAAACCGCGTTTGCAGGCAAGTTAAATCTGGTAGATTCGCCCGCAGTATTTCCTCCGGCAAATAATTGAAGATAATTATTATCTCCTTCCATGCCGTAATATTCACCTATTTCTTCTTCAGGGGCTTCTGCACCCGGATCATACAAAACAATTCCATTTGGTTTATTGGTTCCGTTTCCGCCATACACCTTTTTTGCTATATACCTGTCATTAATCTCATCAAAATTTTCAGGTTCCATCTCTGTTGGTTTGAAGTTCAGCATTATTCTTGCAATCTCTTCGAGTCCATCAGTAAGAACTAATTCCATTAAATCGAATTCAGATTCTTTGTTGTAAAAAATAGTGTATTTCGGATCAGGTAAATTAATATCATTCTTTTTTAGTTCTAATATTTTATTTCCTTCGTAATCCAGTATTTCAATATTATTTTCTGACTGCTCTGCGGTGTAATTATCCGATAGTAAATCCAAATATATTTTGCCCTCTTCCAGCTTGGTGTCATCTCCCCACAGAACCGCTTCATCAAAATTCAGTGAAATCGTCTCACTTACTAATGTCTGTAATTTTTCTTGATCGAATACCTGGAAGAGCAGTTTGCCATTTGGTAATTCAATATAAACTTTTTGTTGTGGCAGAGTTGTCTTTACCTGATAATTCGGCATTATATGCACTTCAGGCGGTGGTGTAGCGCCTGTCATAAACGAAAATACGGCTTCGGTTTTTCCATTGAATAAATGCACGCCTCCAAAGTAATTTTCTTCAAAGAAATTACCGGCCGGGAAGCCGACAAATGAAGCAAATAAATTTTGGGGATATGTATTTACCCAATCGTCACTGTCCACACGGGCCAATATTGGAATATCGGCTTCACCATTTTCTAAATTTGAATATTCGGCAATTAACTTTATGTCACTGGTCTGTTTTCCGCCCTGAACCAACACCTTACCTTTACCTTTTGTTAGCTGTACGGTCGGAGTAAGAACCGTGGCGAATTCCTCAGTTTCCTCATCCAGTTTAACGTTAACACTATTATTGAATCCGGTTGCGATTGCCCCGAAAGCATTAATAGCTATTATTGATATTTCTTTATTTTCTCCTACTTCGATATAGCTTGGGTTATCTACTGTTAATCCTACTGCTGGGCTTGGTGGAGGATATATACTATAAGGCTCACTTATATAATAAGGATCTTTTTCGATTAAATCGATTTTTGGCACTCCCGACATTGGAACAAATTCTGTTTGACCTGCGCCGTCAATTAATTCTACTTTTCCGCCATTTGCAAAACCGCCATCTGTCGGTCTATTTGTGGCTAGATAGATATCAGAATCAATGCCCTGTATCGGATTTCCTCTTGGATCACGTAAATCTACATTTATTTTATATGAGACCCTACCTCCTCTTTCCTGAAGCTCACTTGCCCAATTAAGATTGATATTATCGTAAATATTTATAGTAATAGCAGGGTAAGCAATGCTTCCCATTGTTATTTTCAGTTTTGTTGTTCCGGATTTTTTGGCTATGAATTTTACTTCATCTTCACCCTTATAAAAATTAAAATCATTTTTACTGAATGTTCCTAGTGCCGGATTATCAAGTTCCAGATGAACCACGTCATCGATATAACCCATAATACTATCTCCGTTTATATTTAACGGATATAGCCAGATATTTTCTTCCTGCTCTACAACAAGACTCCTTCTTTCTATTTCTACTTCAATTTCTACGGGGGTAGTTAAAGTATCGTCCATAGGATCCGGGGCGAAACTTTCATCTTCGCACTCTTGTATACACTCTTCTTTTTCTTCACCTTCTTCATCTTTACACTCTTCTTCGCACTCATCCTCCGGAGCTGTAGCTAACGCACCACAAGTTTCGTCTAATTTAAAAAGTTTTTCGGCCGGAAGAATTTCTTTCTCTATCCAGCATTGAAGAGCCTCGAACCATTCCCATATTTCTACGCCTGATGGATCTCCACAAAGATAATCCTGATCATCCACGTCTCCACTTTCGTCTCCCGTTTCGCCTTCCTCTGACGCAAGATCTTGCGTCGCTACAGACTCATCTTCGCCAAAATCGGAACCTTGCGCTTGCGCTAACATAGCTCTGTTTAATCCATACTGATAACCCCAAGTGTCCCCATTCGCCACAATATGAAGAACCTCATAGCCATCCGGTTTCATTTGAGGTTTATGAGGAGGGTCGTAATAAGGTGTAGGCATCGTACTGTCACGATCGGTATATTTTTGAGTTATATTTGCAAACTTCTGGTCAACGTCCAATGTTTTCCAGATTATCGGTTCATAAATATCAATATTATCTATGAAGAACTGATTAACAATATCGGTTGATACCCCTACGGCATCTTCAAGCTCATTTTCATTTTGCTGTATTTTGCTTATTAGATTGTTTTTAATTTCATCTAAATTTTCACCATCAATACGATAGAAATTAAAATAATCATATCTTTCTTTTTTACCATCCTTTACAAATTCAACATACCTGATGCCGTCTGCAGGAGTGCTTGGAGTAACAATCTGTGGGAAGTTGATTTCACCATCGGGACCACAGGTATCAGTACTTGCCTGCTTAATAATTTGAATAGTTTCATTTGTCGGCTCTCTATGTTCTGAATAGCCATCAATCTCTTTTGTATCATCAAGTTTTGCTGAAATAAATAATTCAACAGCGTCAAGACCTGGAATATTCGGTTCATACTTTACGGTTTTTCCACTGTCAGCAAGGGCTTTTACCACAATGGATGCTTTTTCGCGTATTGAAAGATTGGATTTTTCTTCAATTATTTCGTTATTAACTAATATGTTGTAAGTCTTTTTAATTACAGCTTTTAATTTTACATCGCTTAATCCTCCGCTTTTTGCATCGTTTTCAAAAATGGCATCATTACCCGGATGAAACATCATACGACTATAATCGCATTTATCGCCTACACCTATTTTATCTATGACTTCATGTGAACCGACAATGTTAAAAAGCGGTTTTATTGCTTCATTAACAACACATTTAGCCGGATCCAAATGCAGATTACTGGCGTCTATTTTGATTGAATTGTTAAATACACAGCCAGCATATTTTATATAATCTTTATCTTCTTCAAGTTCCCAATCATCGTCATCTGGCGGATTAATTAACGTTTCCGGGTCATACATCCTGTTCGCTTCTACATAAACCGAATTGTTTTCAAGTATTTCTTCGCCTGATTTTCTTTCCTGTCCTAAATAAATCCCGCAATCATCAACAGAATTCATATTCGACACTTTTTTCCCGTTTATATAGCTATAGAATGTGTATTTCTTTGTACCTGAATCGATACTTATAATTTCTGTTTTTATTTTAAGTTCCGCACTTGATGTAATTTCAAATTTTCTTTCATCGGCAGGTATTTCGTCATTTATAAAATCATTTACTTCTTTCTCTAGTTCCAATTGTTTTTTAAGAAGTATTCTCTTTGCATACTCATCACGGTAGGTAATCAATTCATCTGCAGTGTCCACTTGATTTCCATACCAGCGCCCTGTGTCTTTAAACACACCATTCAGCTGGCCTCTGTAAATCTTAAGTGCCATTGATAGCGGTGAGGTGTATTTTTTAAAGATAAATTCTGTGCTGACATCCAGCATCGTATCCAGTATTTCTGCTGGCATTATCAATTCATCTGAGCCCATGTCTGAACTCACTCCTTTGATTAATTCTTTAAGAAGATGCTTGTTAAACCTGTTAAATGCCATCTCCTCCATGAATTCGGTATAGCGGGTGTAATTACCATAATCCATGTAATTCATCTTTTTTTCCATTGCCGGATGATTCACATACAGCATTCTTTTATCAAATTCAGTAAAATCTTCATCTCCATCAGAATATGCTTCGTTTTTATCAAAATAGGCGATTAATTCAGTTCTGGCATCGGTTTTGTTTTTACTCGGAGGAACTATAACCCCATGCCACACTTCCGGATTTGGCAGTGATACTTCGGTATTTTTTTCAAATTTATCCGTTTCGTGATTGTAAATGAATTGTTTCCTGTAAAAGTCGGTGTATGGATATAGGCTTGGATAAGATTCCTCACTTCCCTCATGTACGACAGGAATCGGAACATCACCAATAATTACAACCCCGATTAACTTATTATTATCTTCTTTTGTACTGTTGTTATTACCTTCACCATCTATTGCATCGGTATCAATTCCTTCAAAATAAAGTTTTTCTAATAATTTAGCTACGTCGAAGGTATCTTCATTTTTGTCGACTCTAATTATTAGTGATTGAGAATGAGGAATTCTATTTTGTGCATTTTTGGCATATGTTTTAATTCTATCCTTTACAGCTGTGTCTTTCATTAAGCTACTTTCAGCTAAAATAGCTATTAATCCAATTTCATCGTGATCCTCAAAAGAATCTCTTGAAGAACTAACGATTGGCCCTGCTGTCATTGTCTGAGCTTTGGCTTCAGGAATTTTAAAGGGTTTTATATCCAAAACTCCCAGGTAATTACCTAGCATAACAGCTACGAGAAATCCTGCGATGAATTTTTTGAAATTTTTAATTTTTAGTTTAATTTTTTATCTATTTTTGGATTTTGTATTTTTCGTCGATTTTTACCGACAACTAGCGCACAATACACTAACAATAACTATATCAAAAAAACCCTGTCAAACAAAACGAAAATAGGCTTTTTAACTGACGAAAGTGTGGATTTGTTTCTTTATATAAAATGGTGGGCGATAGTGGAGTCGAACCACTGACCTCAGCAACGTCAATGCTGCGCTCTAACCAACTGAGCTAATCGCCCTTAAAACAGTGGAATTATACGGATTTCGAACTTCTCAGGCAAGTTTTCTTTAGGTTCTCTATCTCAGTCTCCCCGAAGCGAGCAAACGTTTGCTCGCTTCGGGGAATTCTGTGTGTTGGTAAGGATGGTTCCTGAAGGTGCGAATAATTATTCGCACCTTCACGACAATTTGACATGTCTATTTTTTATTTTGCAATCTGTAATTTTTATGATATAATCTTGTCCGCAAAATAGAAATAAAACCTTTCAAAAACGAACGGCTATTTATATATTTTCTTATGCATATACCTAGAACATCTAAAAGGAAGGTTCATATAGCGCCGAAGAAGAAACTCTCCATAAAACTGGGTAAAACTGGCTCTTTAAAAGAGCTTAGCTCAAGTAATACAGTGCCTGCTGATTGGTACAAAAATATGGTCGAGCATATGAAAAATGGTGTGTGGGTAGCTGATAACAAGCTTAGGATTGTCTATGTGAATCCATCAATTTGCAAGTTACTTGGTTATACACAAGAAGAAATGATTGGTATGCATGAATTTGATTTATGGGGACCAAAAACAATTGAAACAGTAAAAAAGATTATTTCTACTGACCGTAAGAGTGGTATTTCTTCAAGTTATGAAGGTGGCATTATAAATAAATCAGGCGAGAGAATTGCTATTTTGTCTCATGGGACTCCTCTTCCTGGTGGTGGAACAGTTGTTATTGTGACTGATATAAGGGAGATCAGAAAAAAAGATGAGGCGTTAACCAAGAGTGAAAAAAGATTTAAGAATTTTGCGAATTTTTTACCACAGGCGGTTTTTGAAACTGACGTAAAGGGCAAGTTTTTATTTGTGAACAAAGAGGCTTACAGAATGTTTGGATATTCCGAAAAGGATTTATCTAAAGATTTTAATACTCTTAACATGATTACTAAGCAGGATAAATTGCGATCAGCAAAAAACTTTTTTACTTTGATAAGAAAAAAGAAACCTGTATATGCAGAGTATCTTGTCCAAAAAAAGGATGGAACAACTTTTCCAGCAAGTGTTCATATAAATCCAATCCTGAAAGATAATAAAGTAATCGGGGTCAGAGGTATTCTTATAGATATAACTGAGGTTAAACGAGCAAAGGAGTCAACTTTGAAATTAAGAAGTGCTACTGAACAGTCAATGGATGGTGTCGCTATGGCGGATCTGAACGGAAAAATTGAATTTATTAATCCCGCATGGGCAAAAATGCACGGTTACAAGATAAAAGATTTACTTGGAAAGAATTTAAGAATTTTTCATACAAAGGAGCAGATTAGGGATGAGGTAACAGCATTTAATAAGATAGTTTGTAAAAAAGGAGGTAACAGAGGAGAAATTGGTCATGTAAAAAAAGATGGAACTGAGTTTCCAACTTATATGACCACAACTTTGATTAGGAATGATAAATCACGACCAATAGGTTTGGTTGGAACTGCTCGTGATATCAGCAAACAAAAAGAAGCTGAAAGAATAATTGAAAAACGTGTAAGGGAATTTAACGTTTTGTATCGTGTGCATTTACACACTAAAATGGTCAATCATATATCTAAAGTATTAACCGATATTTCTCGTGCTGTTGTTTATTCTTTAAAATTTACTGATATTGCTCAGGCTTGTATTATTTTTGATGGAAAAACTTATATGTCATCTAAAAATAATCATAAATTTAAGTATAAGGTTGAGGAGCCTATTATTATAAATGGTAAAAAAAGAGGAGTTTTACAGGTGGGGTATACAGAAACTCCACCAAAAGAGCAAAAGGGGTTTTTTTGGCAGGCTGAACGGAAGCTTATAGAAACAATTGCAAAAGTAGTTGGAAGGCATATTTTGAGCCGTGAAGTCTATGAGAGATATCAAAAAATAGTACAAAAATCAATTACTGGAATATTTATTTTGGATGACGGAATAATTAAAGAAGCAAATTCTCGTTTTGGTAAAATTTTTAAATGTAAAGTTCAGAACGTTATTGGTCAAAACATATCAGAGTTTATTAAAGGGTACGAAAGCCATGTTGAATTATTTAATACCGAAGATACTACTTGTTCCTGTTTAACTAATGGCGTCCGAAAAGATGGTAAAACTATTGATGTTGATGTAGTGTCACAAAGAATTAATTTTCATGGAAAGAAAGGCGTGCTTGGAAGAGTCCATGATATTACAAAACTAAAAGCAGCAGAAAAGAGGTTGCATAGTTTTAATGAAGAGTTAAAAGAAATGGTTGCCGAAAAAACACGTCATCTGGAATTGGCAAATAAACGATTACAATCTTTAAATGAATTAAAAGATGAATTTATTGCAATATCATCTCATGAGCTTCGATCGCCATTAACTTCAATAAGAGGTTATCTCTCATTTTTAGTCGAAGAAGAGTCTTTAAAATCAATTCCTGATTCAGCACAGCAATATCTTATGCGTGCATATAACAATGCTGAATCTTTGAATTATTTAGTGAATAATATTTTGGATGTATCGCGATTAGATACAGGCAGATTTGAACTTCAGATCGTTAAATATGACCTAATTCAATTGGTACAAAATGTAATTGATGGTTTATCGTTCCAAATATCTGAAAAAAACCTTAATTTAGAAGTAAGAAATTTAACTAAGTCGCCTAAGTTACCAATAAAAATCGATACTATTAGATTTACTCAAGTTTTAAGAAATTTGCTGGATAATGCGATTAAATTTTCAAAACGCGGAAAATCAATTGTTGTTGAAATAGATATCACATCAAATTTTGCAAAGATAAAAGTAATAGATGAGGGTATTGGTATTCCAAAATCCCAAATTGAAAATGTTTTTGATAAATTTATACAGGTTAAAAGTAGTGAAACAAGATTCAGAGGCGGAGCTGGCCTAGGCCTTTTTATTTCAAAGCGTATTATTGAACTACATGGTGGTATAATGAAAGCAGAGAGCGAGATGGGCAAGGGGACAACTTTTACAATTCAATTACCAATCAAGTGATATGGCTAAAACAATAAAAAACATTAAGGTGTTAATTGTTGAAGATGACAAGGATATATGCGAAATGTATGCAATTACTTTCATGCGCAAGGGTTTTATTGTATATACTGCCCCTGACGGAAGGCAGGCTATAAAAAAATTCCAGAATAAAATCCCTGATATTGTTTTATTAGATATTATGATGCCAAATGTTGATGGTTATCAGGTTTTGAAAGAAATTAGAAAAAATGTTAATAAATATACTCCTGTAATAATGCTGACTAATCTGGACGCAAATGATTTTACCCGAGAGGCTCAGTATGATGATATTGATGAATATTTAATCAAATCACACAATAGCCCTTCTGAAATTGTTGAAAAAACTATAGAAGTTCTAAAATTAAATAAATTAATTGTTGATTCTGTTGATAAATAAGCGTTTTTTTGGTATAATTAATAGATAAAACTCAAAACTCAAAACTCAAAAACAAAAAATTGAAACAAAAAATTGAATTAAATATACCGGCGAATTTAAAACTTTCATCTCTTGTGCGTCATTTGACGGGAGAATTTTTTAGTTATGTTGGTTTTTCAAAAGAATGGAGTAGTAGGTTGAAATTGGTTGTTGATGAGCTCTTTATGAACGCTGTTAAATATGGTTCTACTGAAGATAAAAGTACAGTACACCTTGTTCTTGATTATAATGAAGAGATGATTGAGTTTAGAATTGAGGATGATGGCACCGGTGTACAAAAAATTTCTGCTGAAGAATTAAAAACACGTATCCAAAAAAATACTGATGAAAGTAGTGTAATTGCTACTTCAGGTCGTGGGCTCGCTTTAATTACGCATTTGTGGACTGATGAAATCAAAATTGAACAGGCTAATGCCGGAGGTATAGCGATTTCATTTTCTAAAAAGATTGAAACGACCCCACCCCCCTTGCCCCCTCCCATTGTTCCATCTGCGGAACCATTGGAAGTGAAGTCAGTTGAGACTCAGACAGATGTGCAACCAAAAGAATTAAAAAAAGAGGTACCAAAAGGGCCAACTGTTACAGTTAAGCTCCAAGGTGAAATAGATCAGTCAAATTTGGAAAAGCTTACTTTACCTGTCAGAGAACAGTTGGACGTTCTGCCTGATGGTGCAAAATTAGTCTTAGATTTTAAAGATGTTGTCTATATCAACAGTACTGTGATAGGCCATCTTGCTGAATGGCATAATGAGGTTGAGAAAAAAAGTGGGCATATGGTTTTAATAAATGCGAATGAGCAGATAAAAGATGTTCTTAATCTTGTTGGGTTGACCCATGTTCTTAATATTGAATCTAAAATAAACTCAAAACTCAAAACTCAAATTATTATTATGAAATTTATCCGTAAAAGCATAACAAATAAGGCGCTTCTACTATTCTCAGTTATTACTACTGCTATTGTTGTTGTGGGGATTATTTTGAATCGAAAAGAAATTTTTACTGTTTCAATAAATATATTTTTAGTTTCAATAATATCTGTAATGGTTTTTGTCCTGCTTTTGTTCGTTCTGGACGTAATGATTCCCTTAAATCGTGTAATGAAGCAAATAACAAATTTATTAACAGGAAAAAACTATAAAAAAATTGAACCAACTACTATAGATGAAATTGGTGTTATGACTCATTTTTTTAATGAAATAACTCACGATCTGGAAAAAATCTCATATGATGTTAAAGAACGCAGACGAATGTCATCGGAATTAGATATTGCGGCACAAATTCAGAAAGATGTGCTTCCAAAAGAAGCTCCAGAAGCTCCTGGTTTGGATATAGTTGCAAAAACACGATCTGCCGCTGAGGTTGGGGGTGATACTTTTGACTTCGTTTCTTCTCCGGACGCAAATCAGCTTTTTGTTTATATTGGTGATGTAACAGGTCATGGTGTACCAGCTGGTTTGATTATGATGATGGTTGATACACTTGTAACCGCAATGGTTTCCCGCGGGGTTGATAATGGTCGTGATTTGATAGTTAATACAAATGCTTTACTTACTCCAAGAATAAGCTCCAGGCTGTTTATGACATCAGTAATGCTCCGTTGGGATAAGCAGGCTCAGAAAATGTATTACACAGGCGCAGGTCATGAGCATGTTCTTGTTTATCGTAAAAAATCTGAAACTGTTGAAGCGATAAAATCCGGTGGTATTGCCCTTGGTATGGTTCCTGATGTCAGTAAAATTGCCAAAGAAACGGAAATTCCATTAGAAATTGGTGACAGTGTTGTGCTGTTTACTGATGGAATTTCGGAAGCAAAGAATAAAACTGGTGAAATGTTTGAAGTCGATGGTTTAGTTGCGTCGTTAAAGAAACATGGATACCGCCCTTCTGCTGAAGGTATTTTTGATAATTTATCGAAAGATTTTGCTAATTTCGTTGGTGAATATGTTCAGGTGGATGATATTACAATGATAGTAATTAAATATGTTGGAAAAGATGCGGGTACATCAAAAGTCAAATTGCAAATAAGTACAGATGAGTCCCAAGTAGAGCGAAAAAGTAAGATTTGGAGTTGGGGTTAAGTCGTTCAATAGCGGTTAGTAGCTGGCGGTTAGCGGTTAGTTTTTTGAGCTAATCACTTGTCGCTAATCGCCAACCGATATTTTCACATTTTCACTTTTTGATACTCAATTAATGTAACAATATAGATTAAATTTAAAAATTCCTGATTCATCTTACCTAAATCTAAATATCGCATGATATTTATTGATTATTCCAACCATTATTTTGGCATAATTGGGTTGAAATTGACATTCTGGTTCTTGTTTTTTTGTGAGCGCTTTGTTCCATTTAAGTCCTGAACATCTTAAGAGCTCAGCTTCAACTTCCTCTTTGTTTCTTTGAGGATCGTGTGTTCTTGGAGCAAGCATTGCATCGGTTGAATCGCAAATTGTAAGTATTTTTGTTTCTGTACTTAGAGTTTCCTGTTCTACTCCATAATATCCATTTCCATCTTCTCTCTCGTGATGTTCTTCAATTGCTTTATGCACACTATTTTCATCAGTTACTACTAGGTCTTTCATTATTCTTACCAAATTTGCATATGTAGCACTACCTTCTTTTGGATGTTCTTTCATCAATTTCCATTCATTTTTGGTTAATTGTCTATCTTGTTTCATTAATTCGTTAATGTCGGCACGAAGCTTGCCAAGATCATGTAAAAATGCAGCTTCTATTAGTGTTTCAAGGTTACATAAGTTAGCTTCTTCATCAGAAAGGTGTTCATACATTAAACCTGCCAAAATAGGAGTTCTTAGACTATGTCCGCCAAGCCTATTCTCAAAAATCAATCGTGGATCAACTGGTAAAGCTTCGCAAATTTCTTCCGGAAGATTATTAAAAATATTAAATGTTTTGATATAAACATCAGCTATCTCTTCTGATAAAACTGCTTCCGGACTTACTGACCACCAACTTTCCTCTTCCATAATTGCTGTCGGAGGGGGTGCTGATGAATTTCTAAGAAAGGATGATTTTTTTTCGGGGGGCATAGTTATAATAGTTTCTACCGTTCCTTATTCCCACTCTCAAATAAAATATTGTAAAATAAACATGAATTAAAAGTTTACACCTCTCCAATTCCTTCAATTTTTATTAGTCGCTTTTTTTACTAACAGGTCATTTATAGCATTTTACTATGGATTTGTAAATTATTTATTATTTTTAATGTTTGTTTGGCAGATTTTTCCCAAGTATGACTTTCAAGAATGTTTGAATAATGTGTTTCCTTATTATTATTTAGCATTAATTTTGCAAGTTCTTCAATATCTGATGGATTAAAAAACTGCACCTTGTTACCTGCGACTTCTTTTGAGGTTGGAATATCTGAAGCGATTATTGGAAGATTGTAATGCATAGCCTCTAACAATGGGATGCCAAATCCTTCGTAGAGTGATGGGAATATAAAACATTGTGCGTTTTTCATTAGTACATGTTTTTCTTCCTCGTTAATATATCCACAGATTATTATCCGATCTTTAATGTCTGTTGTAATTAAATCTAATATTTCTTTTCCACCTCGTCCCAGTGAACCTGCTAGTACCAATTTAATATCCGGATTTTCTTTTGTGAATATTTTGAATGCATTAATTAGCGTATCTGTATTTTTTTTGTGCTCTACTCTGCCTATGTAAAGAAAGAATGTTTTAGGTTGTAGGTTGTAGGATTTAAGAATGGCATTTTCTTCCTGCTCTGACACTTTTATCCCTGGTTCTTGAAAACCTAATGGGATTACGTGGATTTTATTTGCATAGATGCGAAATTTCGCATCTCTACAATAAAAATGGACTAAATCTTTTTTTGTTACTTCTGATGGCACAATGATATTTTTTGCGTGTTTTACAGCGTATTTTGTTCCCCATTCCAAGTATTTTTTCGATAGAAAGCCATAACTTTCCGGTACATGTTTCCATGCAACATCATGGATAGTAATTGTCGATTTTTTTGGATGTATCAGAGGAAGAACATGTGATGGCACAAATAGATTATCGATTTCTTTATTCCTGATAATTTCCCAGCTCAATCGAATCTGCGTCCACAGCCTTCGAAATGGGATAGTAATCTGCTTTACATCCAGAGGAATTTTTTTTGGGGATATTAAAGTAATATCATTCGGTGATTGTCTGACCAATTCGTTTATCAGATAAAAGGAGTAGTTTTCAACTCCTGTTCTTTTTTTAGTGTTGTTGTAGCGCGAGGCATCAATGTAAATCATTACAAGATTACAAGATTACAAGATTACAAGATTATTCTATATGTTTTTTCAATTTAAATCTTGT
>JAUXDO010000085.1 GCA_030618315.1 Candidatus Peregrinibacteria bacterium
GGAAATCTAAAGAGCCTGCTTTCTCAAATGGTCTCCCATCATATGAGAAACAAATAAGGAACATACCTTATTGAAAGCGCGATTCCGTAATCGCGCCCGCCGAATCAGTAGATGAGGCGAAAAAAACAAAAACAAAAAATAAAAACAAATGAAAATTTTTCTGGCTCTTGTGCTGGTATTCATCATTGTGGATGTGCTGATAGTTGTGTACGTTGTATACCGACGTTCTCGCAAAAAGATGTCCAAAAGAGTAATAAATGAAATCCGTAATTCATGGAAGGATATTATTCGCCAAAAAGACAAGCGCCATGCTGTTATGGACGCAGACAAATTGCTTGATCATACTCTTGGTCACATGGGATATACAGGGAGCTTAGGCGCAAAACTAAAAAAAGCACCAAATCTATTTAAAGATATTAATGGAGTTTGGTCAGCCCACAAAATAAGAAACAACATTGCTCATCAGATGAATTATGAGGTGTCAGAAAAAGTTTACAAAAATTCTATGCTTGCATTTAAGCAGGCTTTTACAGATCTTAAAATCTTTTAACAAATGATTTATGTTGTACTAATGAACGATTTAAGTTGTACGTTGTAAGATTTAAGGTCTATATATTGCCTACAACCTACAACTTACAACCTACAACCTACAACCTTATGATACTAGGAATAACAGGCATCAGCGGGTCAGGAAAGCATACAGCGGCGGATTTTCTTAAGCAGAAGAAATGGGTGATTTTGGATGCAGATAGGGTTGCTCATTATTTATACAGACCCTACACTAGTCTCTGGAAATCTGTTACAGATGCTTTTGGAGAAGGAATTTTGGGTATAAGTGACAAAATAGATAGGCAGAAATTAAGTGAAATTGTTTTTAATCCGGATAATCCAGAGGCTCTGGCAAAACTGAATAAGATTACCCATCCCGAAATCAAAAGATATCTCAAAAACGAAATTCATCATCTACACCGAAGAGACCCAAATATCGCAATCGTCGCAGCACTGTGGGAAGGAGTCGGACTTACTGAAGTATGCGATAAAATCCTGCTCGTCAAAGCAAATAAGGAGTTGGCATACGATCGTATAAAAAAAAGAGACGGAATAAGTGAATCCATTTACGAGATGCGTACCAAGAATCAGATTGAGATGCCAAATCCCGATTTTACAGTTGAAAATGAAGGTAATTTTCAGGATTTTTACAAATTATTAAGTCAATTGCCCATAGGAACTAAATAACGTAATGACACCTTTTTCGAATTTCGAATTTCGAATTTCGATTTTATATTGTATTGTCATCACGTCATAACGTTATTTTGTTACAAAAAAATGCAAAAAATATCCAATTTAAGAGTAAAAGGTTTCACCAGACTAATCTCACCACACGAGATAGCTTTGGAAATTCCTATTCCTGATAAATCTGTAAAGACAATAGCTCGTGGCAGAGACAGCTTTATTAAAATCATTAATGGCAAAGATAAACGATTCGTAGTTATTGTAGGGCCATGCTCAATTCACGATGCAAAAAGTGCAATAGAATATGCCGAAAAATTAAAAAATGCTATAGATAAATATGGAGACAGGTTGCATATAATAATGAGGGTATATTTTGAAAAACCCCGTACGGTAGCGGGTTGGAAAGGGCTTATTAATAATCCCAATTTAAATGAGACCTATAATGTGGAATTAGGAATAAGAATGGCAAGGAAATTATTAATAGATATTAACGAATTAGGAGTGCCTGCCGGAACGGAATTTTTAGACCCAATCACTGCGGCTTACACTGGCGCACTAGTATCATGGGGAGCAATAGGAGCAAGAACTATTGAATCCCAAATACACAGACAGATGACAAGCGGTCTCTCTGCTCCGGTTGGTTTTAAAAATAATAGTGATGGAAATATTGATGTAGCTATTAATGCAATAAAATTGGCAAAAAACCCGAACAACTTTTTGGGAATTGATGACAATGACAATTGTTCAATTGTTGAAACCAAAGGAAACCCAGATACGCATATAGTTTTAAGAGGCGGAGGAGGAAAGTCAAATTACCATCCGGAAGATATTAAAATATGCGAAGAAAAACTCAAGGTAGACGGATCTACACCAAGAATAATGGTTGATTGCAGTCATGAAAATTCCGGGAGGGACTTTAAAAAGCAAAAAATCGTCGTTAATGACATAATTTCTCAAATAAAAAACGGCAACAAGTCTATTTTTGGAATAATGTTAGAAAGTAATTTATTCGAAGGTAATCAAAAAATTACCGACAATCTAAAATACGGCGTATCTATTACAGATTCGTGTATAGGTTGGGATGAAACAGAAAATCTTTTGCGTGACTTGTATGAAAATTTGAAAATTTGAAAATGCAAATATTAAAACCAAGGGATTCCTCGGCTCCCACTGGTCGCTCGGAATGACGGCAAATCTTTTAGAGGAAGGCGAATTTGCTACGCAAATTCGCCTTCCTCACCCATTGTAACCGTCATTCCGAGCGAAGTTTACGTAGTCGAGGAATCCCTTTTTTAAGTTTTCAGATTTTCAAGTTTTCAGATTTGTAGTATCGTCATTACGTCATAACGTCATCAATATGGAATACGAACCAGTAATCGGTCTGGAAGTCCACTGCCGAATAAATACAAAGACGAAGATGTTCTGCAGGTGCAGTAATGACATCTTTAACGAAAAGCCGAACAGTCACATTTGTCCAATATGTACGGGATTCCCAGGAGTGCTTCCGCTGATTAACGAAGATGCCGTAAAAAAAGGCGTAAAGATGGCCTTAGCACTTGGTTGCTCCATCCCGGATTTTTCTAAAATGGATAGAAAAAGCTACTTCTATCCCGATTTACCAAAGGGTTATCAGATTTCCCAATACGACCTGCCAATTTCCGAAAAAGGTAAAATCACAATTACACTATCTGATGGCTCAACAAAAGATATAGGAATAACCAGACTTCATTTGGAGGATGATGCGGGAAAATTGATTCATACAGAAGGTGGTACTTTGGTAGACTTTAACCGCTCTGGTACCCCTTTAATGGAAATTGTAAGCGAACCGGATATCCGTAGCATCGAAGAGGCTAGTGCGTATGCCCGACAGCTCCAAAAAATTGTCAGATATGTGGATTCATCAGACGCGAATATGGAAAGGGGACAGATGAGATTTGACATCAATGTTTCAATCCGTCCGAAAGGACAAAAAGAATTCGGAACAAGGTCAGAAGTTAAGAATCTGAATTCATTTCGAAGCCTTGAGAAGGCAATCGATTACGAAATTAAACGCCAGATAGAACTTGTCGAAGGCGGCGGAAAGGTTGTTTTGGAAACACGCGGTTGGGACGATGAAAAGGAAATAACAACATCTCAGCGAAGTAAAGAAGAGGCAGCCGACTATCGTTACTTTCCGGAACCCGATATTCCGCCAATCGTTATTACAAAAGAGATGATTGAGGAGATTAAGAAGGAAATTCCCGAACTTGCAGATAAAAAAGTGGATAGATATAAATCAGAACTGGGCTTATCGCCTCAGGATGCTAATCAATTAGCCGGTAACTCCGCTCTGGCTGGGTACTTTGAAAAAGCCTTCGAAATATCCGGTGATGCCAAGAAAACATCAAACTGGCTACTTTCCGAGCTTCTCGGCTTACTAAAATCAGACGGTCTCACAATTGCTGAAAGCAAATTATCCGCTAAAAATCTCGGCAAACTGGTAAAATTAATAGTCGATGGAACAATTACGGGTAAAATCGCCAAGGATATTTTTGGAGAAGTTTATGCAGGCGACCTCGATCCGGAAAAGCTAGTTGAAGAAAAAGGATTAAAAGTTATGGAAGACGCTGGTGAGCTCGAAAAAATCTGTCAGGAAGTTATGGATCGCAATCCAAACATCGTCGCGGACTTTAAAGGAGGAAAAGAAAAAGCAATCGGCGGTTTAGTCGGTCAGGTTATGGGTGCAACAAAAGGCACTGCAAATCCAAAAGCCGTGAATGATATTTTGCGTAAATTGCTCGTTTAACTACTGTGATTCAAATTCCTCTTTATATCCGGCTTTGATTTTTTCAACGAATTCTTCGTCTAGATTTACGAAACTGTTTATGTTTTGTGCGACTTTATATCCGTATCCTGCTTTGGTTAATGTCTCGGCTAATCTCTGACTTAATCCTTGAAACTCCCCAAGGCATCTCATTAGTTTTAAAAAGTAAGTTCCAACAAGCATTATCTCACCCTGTTTAAATGGATCAAGTAAATGCCAGGCAAGCTCATCATTGTCAACTCCAGTGAGATTTCTGATATTGCTGGCTGCCATTTTAATATCAAATTCTACTATATTTTGAGAAATTGCTTCATGATCAACTCCTTTAAATTTATGTAAGTTTTCAGCAAGATTTCTGCGATTCCCTTTCCAAAGTAGGCTATCAGCAAGCTCCTGATAATCAATAACTTCTTCAAATATCTCAAGATTATTATAAAAATAGCACTCATAGTCGTTTTCATCGGTGAGCAAATCTTCGGCTACTTTTTTAAGATCAATATTTTTAAAGAAATTAAGATTATCCATAAGGTAACTTGGACGATATGATTCATCGATAATTCTATCTGCGATTTCCTGGTGCATTGATTCAGGGAAAGTTCGTAATATTCTTACAAAATCCTCATTGCTCAAATAATCCTTATGCAGACATTGAATAAAATCACCAAGATCATATTCATAATCACTTTCGTCATATCCAAAGAGTTCACCATAATTTACTCTGGTTGATTCAACTGCCAATCCGACTTGATTAAGGGGTGTTTCTTGCAGTATTTCATTCATATTATTTTGTGTTAGTTTTTAAAATGGAACGTATTATAACACAAAATATAATCAAAGTCAATGCTCTAAACAAACGGTTGTTTATTTAAAGATTACAATATTATTTAGTCAACTATAATAATTGGCTATTTTAAGCTTAAAATGATATAATTAATAAGAAAATTAATCTTCAATTTTCAATCTTCAATCTTTAATTAAAACAAACATGCCAAT
>JAUXDO010000081.1 GCA_030618315.1 Candidatus Peregrinibacteria bacterium
GGCAATGTTTTCCACCATTTCCCTTTTTCCCTAAAGCCAATCCCCTCACCAGTAAATGTCATATCCATGCGATTGCGGTAATTCCATTCTTTATCTGAAAAAACCTGAATATCATCATATTGGATCTCCTGCATTAATCTTGCCACCTTGTTTTCAAGTTGCACTTTATATGGCAGATGCTGAGTTGCACAACCTCCGCAGATATTAAAGTAAGGGCATTTTGGGTCTATCATGTTGAATTGATTTAAGTTGTAGGATTTATGATTTAGGTTATACATAGGTCATTAATCTTACAACGTACAACATACAACATTTATTAATAACTATACATCAGTTTCTTTAATCATGGTAAAATATATCCTGAATGATTCATTTATCATGCCAAAAAATCCCAAAGTAACCATCGGCGTAATACTATTTAAGGGCGAGAAGTATCTGAAACATAGTCTGAGGTCATTAATAGCTCAGGATTATTCAAATGTTGAATATCTTGTTCGTGACCAAAGCCCAAATGGTGAAGCCTATGAGTATGTAAAAAATCAGCTACCTGATGTTTTTAAGAAGATTAAATTGGAAAAAGGCGGGAATTTATGGCATTCGGGTGGTCATAATGTTCTGATTAATCAGATGAAAGGCCAATACTACTTTTGCTGTAGTAACGATATGCTATATCCATCAGATTTTGTATCCGGATGCATGAAGGAACTCCAGAATCCTGAAAATCGAATGTTTGGCAGTGCTACTATTAAATTGATGAAGTGGGATTTTGAAAAGGCTGAAAATGGAGATATAGAAGGGTCAAAAACAAAGATGATAGATAGCTTTGGCATCGGCATTGCAAAAAATCATCACTTTTTTGATATTGGTTCCGGTGATACAGATCAAACACCGTATTTAACTCTTCGCAGAATATTCGGGCCATCCGGTGCGCTTGCAATTTATAAAAAGGAAGCACTTGATGAAATTGCTTATAAAAATGAGGATGGAAAATTGGAGTATTTTGATGAACTTTTGCATTACAAGAATGATGTCGACCTCTCTTATCGTCTTCAATGGGCGGGTTTTCCTTCTTTGTTGATTAAATCAGTTACTGTTTATCACGACAGACAGGTTGGAGTTTTTGGTCACACAAATTTCAATATTATTAACCGTCTTATCAGCAATGCGGCTAAATCAAAATGGGTTAGGGGAAATTCGTTTTTCGGTCATCTTGTGGTGCTAAAAAAGAATTATTATAGAGGGTTTTCATGGGAAGTTAAAATTAAGACCTTGATTTCACGTATGCTGCGATTTTTATGGGTTTTATTCTTCGATGCAAATTTGTTCAAGCAGTATAAGCAGATGAAAAAGTTCAGCCGTGAGATAAATTTAAAAAGAAAAGCTATCGTAAGACGTGCCGACGCGGCTAAAATTGAGAAATTAATGAATTAACCAAAATATTTAGCATTTATCATTTAACATTTATCATTTGAGATATAAGGCTTCGATAATCATATTGGATTATAAGAAAAGTAAACGCGTTTGCGAGAATGTTGAAAGTATTCAAAAACAAATAGTCTCTTGTCCTTTTGAAGTGATTATTGTGGATAATTCATGTGATTTCGAGAATGCTGAAAAATTAACCTGCCTTAAGCAATATGAAAATGTACAGCTTCATATTAACGCTGGGAATGTCGGGTATATTAAGGGAAATAATCAGGGTGCAAAACTTGCTAACGGTGAATATTTACTGATTGTTAATCCGGATATTGTCTGGAGGCATGACGACACGCTTCAGAAAATGATTGATTATATGGATAGTAATCCTGATATCGGCATACTTGGCCCTAAACAGATCAACGATGGTGACGGAAGTACTGCTATGACTGTAAGAGCCTTTCCAAAATTCTTTCTTCAGATAGCGAGACGGACCTTTTTTAGAAAGCTTCCTGTTATAAGGGATTGGGTTGCTCACGATGAAATGCGGCATTTAAATTACGATAAGATTCAGGAAGTCGATTGGCTTCAGTCATCTTTTTGGATTATAAGAAAAGAACTATGGGATAGCTTTGGCGGACTCAATTCCGATTATTTTATATTTATGTCAGACCCGGATTTGTGTTTTAAGATTTGGAAAAAGGGATACAAAGTAGTTTATTATCCGGATGCAACAGTATATGCAGATGGAATAAGGTTAAGCAGTGGCGGATTTATGACGTATTTTCAAAAATGGACACTAAGACAGCATGTTAAGGATTCGCTTAGATATATGTGGAATCACCTTTTTTCGAGGAATCCACGTAAAAAATAATAAATACTCCGAAGGCGCGATTCACAAATCGCGCCGGCGAGGATAATGATCCTCGCCTTCGTATATTATATTATTTTTTCTGTCTTCTTCTGAAATTCCGGTTTTTTAATCGTAACGCTTATATCCGACTTCATATCTCTAATCCCCAACTTGTGCTCACGGGCGATAACACTTGCCCTGTGAAGGCTTTCGAATGTTCCGGCATCTATCCATTCCCCTTTTAATTCTTCTGCGACAAGCTCACCATTTTCTAAATATTTGTTATTCAAATCAACGATTTCGTATTCGCCTCTTGCGGATGGAGTTAGATTCTTTGCGAAATCAACAACTCTATTGTCGTAAATATAAAATCCGATCTGAGCCAGGTCTGACTTAGGTGATTTTGGCTTCTCCTCAACACTGATAACCTTACCATTAGCAATCTCAATTACACCAAAACGCTCCGGATCATGTACTTTCTTAGCAAATACTTTTGCTCCGCTTTTAAAAGATCTGATTGAATCTGATAGGTCATCAGTAAAAATATTATCCCCAAGAATCATAGCTACTGAATCATCTCCGATAAAATCAGCACCGATAATAAATGCCTGAGCTAAGCCTTCCGGTTTATCCTGAACTTCGTACGTAATTCTTGCACCAAACTGTTTACCAGAACCGAGAAGATTAAGAAAATCTCCTGACCTTTCCGGTGCAACGATTATCAAAATATCCTTAATACCTGCCTTTAAAAGCGTATTCAACGGATAATAGATCATTGGCTGATCGTATATCGGGAGTAATTGCTTACTAGTTACCTGTGTTAACGGGTGAAGGCGTGTTCCGCTTCCTCCTGCTAGGATTATTCCTTTCACTTCTCCTTAATTAACAATTAAAAATTACGAATTACGAATTGAGGTAGCCACTTTATCAGAAAAAACAGTTTATGAATAGTACTTTTTAATTTCTGCTATCAGATTATCAAGTTTTACGTCTTTTGCATCTTTCTCAGTTCTTTCCTTCCATTCAACACCGTCCTTTTCCAGTGTTCGGTTTGAGATAACCAAACGGACAGGTATTCCGATTAGATCCGCATCATTAAATTTATTACCTGGCCTTTCATCCCTATCGTCATAAAAAACCTCAATACCCTCTTTCTTTAAATCTTCATATAGTTTATTACCTTCTTCTTCTGCACCTTTAATAGAAATTAAATGTACTTGGAATGGAGTTACGGATTTTGGCCATATTATACCGTTTTCGTCGTGATATACCTCTACAAGTGAACCCATGATTCTAGAAGGTCCGATTCCATAACAACCCATTTTTACAGATTCTATTTCATCATTTTTATCAGCATATTTTAAACCAAATGCATCACTAAATTTTGTACCTAATTTAAATATATTACCAATTTCAATTCCTTTTTTCTCAACCAAATCAGATGAATCACACTTAGGACATGTTTTTTGCGCATCAATTATTTCTTTATTAATCGCAACTCGACACTTATCACAACAATAAATAGTGTCTTCACCTACGTCAGAAATCGCCTGGAACTCATGTGAAAATTTTGAAAAAGCACCACCAGAAGCATACGTAACATATGTAATATCTGAGTTGAATCCTAGTTTCTTAAAAATTTCTAAATATGCTTCTAAAACTATTTCATAATAATCATCTAAATCTTCCTTAGTTGTATGAAATGAATATAAATCCTTCATGGAAAACTCTCTTCCGCGAAGTAATCCGGATTTTGCGCGAGGTTCGTTTCTAAATTTATTTTGAATTTGAAAAACCGAATAAGGAAGATCCTTATAAGAAAATGTATAGTCATTTGCAAGCGGAGTAATAATTTCTTCATGAGTTGCACCTAGTGCGTACTCTTTATCCCCCATCCCCTTAAATCTAAATAATGCATCAAAACTGTCCCATCTATCTGTTTTTTCCCAAACACTTTTTGGAGTTAATGCAGGCATAAGAAGTTCCTGTCCTCCAATAGAATGCATTTCATTCCTTATGATAGCCTCAATTTTCCTCAAAACAATTAAACCAAGTGGTAAATATGAGTAAACACCTGCAATTTCCTGATGAATGAACCCAGCCCTTGTTAACAATTGTGCATTTACACTATCGGCATCATGAGGCACATCTTTTGATGTTTTTGTGAATAGGTTTGAATACTTCATTTTTTTTGATTAAGGACACAGAACACAGGACACAGAACACAGCTGAATTCTGGATACTGACTTCTGAATCTTATTCTACTTATTTTAAATACTGCCGTAAAGTTACATTTACAACAACTTAACAAATAGAATTCTGATTTTACCATCTATTCTTCTCCGGTTTTCTCCTTATTTTCGAAAGATCCAATATTTCTATAACCCCCTCTCTTATATCCTCCTGTAATAAGTTAACCCTTTGTACTGTTATCATTTTCGCTTCAAGTAAATGTCTGTCTCTTTTTATATCCATTGGCTTCTTACTATAGTGCTGTGGACCGTCAACCTCGATATTCAAACGGTGACGAGGCAAAAAGATATCCATTTCAAACCCGCTAACATGTTTGTTTTCTTCTATATACATACCACCTGTAGCGTTGAGAATAATATTTACAGCATGCCGTTCAACCTTACTCCTTGCAGCTGAGTAATTTTCAATAAAATTTTCATAAGAATTTTCCAGATCAACGGGTATTAAACGTTTATATAAATTATAAATCTGCACACCTAATCTTGGACTCGTAACTTTCTCATTCTTCTGCCATCTGCCTTCAAGCGCCAAAAATAATATATTTATTATTTCAGATATCCCACTTACACCGGAATAATTAATAAGACCATTCAGTATTGTTAAAATATCTGTTTCATTAAAGTCATCCCGTCTCTCATTTATATCTCCTAAAATCGCTTTAATAAAACCTCCGGACATAATGGTGGGGCTTAAATTCCCTATTCCTGTAAGACATTTTGACACCTGCCCAGCTTTCAATTTGGTATTTAAACCCTGGAATTTAACATGCAAAGCTTCGGTAAATTTATGTGTTACAGCAAGCGAATCAAGATTTTTTAAACTATGTATCATAGTACTAATTTCTTCTTCATCTATGTAATCTTTTGATTCAGCAATTTTTTTTGCGAGTGAATTCATTAATGCCCGACTAACAACTGTTGAATCCAGATTTCTGAAACCGCTAACGGAATCAATAAGCTCTTTACTATTCATTGCATTATCTGTTTCATCAA
>JAUXDO010000116.1 GCA_030618315.1 Candidatus Peregrinibacteria bacterium
AAAAAAGAGAATCAGAAAATAACTTTTACTCCATTGTTTATTGAAGCTACAGCAAAAGCGCTTCGCGATTTCCCAATGATTAATGTTTCTGTAGATGGAAGCCGGATTATAGTTAAGAAAAATATAAACATTGGGATGGCTACAGCATTACCGTCAGGCAACCTGATTGTACCAGTTATTAAAAATGCAGATGAGAAAAATCTTGTAGGTTTAGCAAAATCAGTAAACGATCTAGCAAATCGTGCAAGACTCAGCAAACTAAATCCGGATGAAATTACAGGTGGTACTTTTACAATTACCAACTTCGGATCATTCCAAAATATAACTGGCACTCCCATTATCAATCAACCTGAAGTTGCTATACTAGGAGTTGGAGCTATAGTGAAAAAACCGGCTGTAATCGAGACCGAGATGGGCGACACAATTGGGATCCGTCATATTATGGTACTTTCTTTATCTTATGACCACAGGGTGGTAGATGGTGCACTAGGCGGTATGTTTCTTAAAAAAGTCGCTGATTACCTTGAAGATTTTGATGTAAATCTAGCTCTCTGACTAAAGCCCATATAATATTTACAAAAGCCTGGAAATCCAGGCTTTTTTTTATAAGACTAATTTTTGGTTAAAATTCCTGAGCAGGTATTTTTATTTGCAGTTTATCAATTTCACAGAATAAATAGTTTGACAGAAGATTAAATAATCACTGTTTCATAAATACAATCACGATTCTCGTAACCATTTAACAAACAATTACGTAATATAAATTCTAAAATACATTTAAATTTTATTTTCGTAGGTATGAATAGAAGCCATATGAAAAGATTTTCTTTTTTGCTCTTCCTTAACCTCTTGATTATTACGCTTCCTATATCAGGACAGACTAAATCTGAGCTTAGAGAAATATTTGTTGAAGCAGAATCATATTTCCTTTTTGATGAATATACTGAAGCACTTCCGCTTTACCTTAAAATATTAAAAACATATCCCGATAATGCCAACTTAAAATACCGTGCTGGTGTCTGCTACTTGAATATTCCAGGAGAAAAAGATAAATCAATTAAATATCTCGAAGAAGCAACAAAAATCATTAACCTAAAATATCGTGAAGGTTCGTTTAGAGAAGTCGCTGCTCCACTTGAGGCTTACTATTATTTAGGTGATGCGTACCGTGTAAACAATAAATTGAATAAAGCAATTGAAACCTATCAGTATTTCAAGGAGAATATTGACGACAAAAACTATGACGAGTCAATTGTTGATTATCAGATTCAAACCTGCCGAAATGCAATAAAACTCGAAAAAACACCTCTTTTTCTAAGTTTTGTGAATTTAGGAGGTACAATTAATACCCGGTTTTCTGATTACAATCCTGTAGTTTCCGGAAATGAAGACAGAATGGTTTACACTCAAAAACTCCAATTTTATGATGCTGTTTTTTATTCAAAAAAAGTGGAAGGAAAATGGACAACACCGATTAACCTAACGCCTGAATTTTCAATTGACCAGGATTTCTACTCTACATCCATTTCTTTTGATGGTAACACCTTATATTTATATAAAAATGACGAATACGATGGTAATATTTATGTTAGTCATTTAGTTAACGAACGTTGGACTACAGTAGAGAAACTAAATGATAATATCAATACGAAATATTGGGAATCGCATGCTTGCGAATCAAAAGATGGAAAAACTCTGTATTTTACAAGTAATCGCAAAGGAGGATTAGGAGGTCTTGACATTTACAAATCTGAACGCGACTCTTCAGGTTCCTGGGGCACTGCCATTAACCTGGGTCCCACTATCAATACGGAGTTCAACGAAGAAACTCCATTTATTACACCCGTTGGCACAACATTGTATTTTAGCTCTCGCGGACATTTCAGCATGGGAGGTTATGACATTTTTTATTCTTCTCTGTATGATAATGGTGAGTGGAGTGCCCCGCTAAATATGGGCTACCCTATTAATACACCAGACGATGATAAATTCTACGTGCCGGTGGGAGAAGGATACTTTGCCTATTACTCCTTGTTTGCTGAATCAGGATATGGAAATATGGATGTGTTCCGGCTTGAGATATTTTCTAACGAACATCCGAGAAAGTTCCGTGTAAGCGGTGTTGTAAATTTGAGTCAGACACCTGTTGGCTTTAAAGAACAAATACAGGTATATATTACTGATTCTGAGAAAAATGACACTGTTAATTCATTGAAAGTGCCTGATTCCGGAGTATATAATTTTGTTGTTCCGGCAGGAGAATACGATCTGAATTTTGTTTCTGACGGATTTGAACCTGCTTCAGAACACCTTTCATTACCAATGGGGAGTGAAGATACTATTATAAATGTACCGACTACTACTTTAAACTTAATAGATATATCAGCCAACTTGCACCTGATGGATAGTGTCATTAATGTTGAATCAGACACAATTGAAATTGATCTGGAAGTTGAACCTGGTTCAATTCTCATTGTAGAAGTTTTTGAAGACAGCACTTTGATTTCCACTGAGGAATTCTACATGACCGACTCACTATATACTTATAAATATGTGTCGGAACCAGGTGAGAAAACAATAAAATTCACCCTTACTGATAAGTTTGGTAATACTACAACCAATGAACTGACCCTTTCCATACCTGTACCTGTTTATTTTGCCATAGATGAATTTGCGGAAGAAACTGAAGATGAAGTTATTGAAGAAGATCCTGTAGTAGATTCTACATTAATTGTAAGATCTGCAGAAGTCAAAGCATTCAAAGAAGCTTTAAGCGAACATGCTGAAGGAAATCTGAAAAAGACTCTTGAGAATCTTGATACCGAGAAAGAAGAAATATATTCAACCTACGAACTTATAGCATTTTTAATTGAAAATGCTGCTTTATTAGGCTATACGGAGGAGGAATTAGCAGTGTTGCTTGCCAGAATCGCTGCAAATGGAAACCCGGATGAAGAAGAATTCAAAAATAACTTTACACCATATACAGAGGAAGGCCTCCATATTGCTCTTAGTGAAATGGATAACCTTAAAAAGCAAAAAATTAAAAATATTAAGGGTTTCATACACAAACTTCTTGAAATTAAAGTTGAATACAACTATTCTTCTGCAGATCTGATGAACTCTTTAATCGATATGATCGCTACCCAGGATATTGATATAGCAGAGGTTAAAGACCTAATTAGTGATACAGAAAAAGATGGTTTAGGAACTGGTACCAAAATCTTCATCCTAATGTTAGGATTGGCAGGAATCTTCTTTATTTTCTTGCTCTACCGGAGACGTAAAAAAAGAGATGAGGAATAATTAACTTAAATTTTATTATTATGAAAAAAGCTTTGTTTTTAATGGCAATTTTTGCCACAATTGTTTTCGCAAGTTGCAATAAAAGTGACGAAAACACCCCAAAGGTACTTTCTGAATTTATTATCGGGGAATGGATAGCTGACGATATTCCGGATTT
>JAUXDO010000049.1 GCA_030618315.1 Candidatus Peregrinibacteria bacterium
AAAGTTAATGCGAGAATCTGACTGTTTTCACACCATTTCTTATCTAAAATATGTGCGATTCGTTCTGTAATAACACGAGTTTTACCAGTTCCTGCCCCCGCTATTACAAGAATAGGACCATCTTTGTGTTCTACTGCCTCCTGTTGTTGTTTGTTTAAATCACTCAATACTTATTACAAAATTACAAAATTGAAAATTACAAAATTATTCTATATGAGGATTGGCAAATAACAAAACAAATTCGACCCAACCTCAAAAGGCGACAATCATAATTGTCGCCTTCGGTGAGTTGATTTATTTGTAACCTTGTAATATTACTGTTTTTCCTCCTCTTCCTTCTTATCATCTTTCTTTTTCGCAGGAGATTTCTTCTTAGCAGCTGGTTTTTTCTTAGCAACAGCCTTCTTCTTAGGCTTCTCCTCCTTTTCTTCTTTTTCATCTTTTACTTCTTCCTTTTCTTCCTTTGGTTTCTCTTCCTTCTTCTCGGCTTTCTTTTCTTCTTTTTTCTCAACCTGCTCCTCAACCTGTTCATCAACTGGTTTTGCCTTAGCAGTAGCTTTTTTGTGAGGAGAAAGCGCTTTAAGACTCAAGCCAATTCTATGCTCATCTCTATCAATATTGATAACCTGAGCTTCGACTTCTTCGCCGGTTTTAAGGAAGTCAGCAGGATCTTCAACCTTTTGATTAGAGATTTCAGAAAGGTGAATAAGTCCGTTGATATCGTTCTCTAGCTGAACAAAAGCACCAAACGCAGAAAATCTGTTAATAACTCCTCGTACTTTAGTTCCGATTGGATATTTATTCTCAATTTCAGACCAAGGATCAGCAATCAGACGCTTCATAGATAGACTAAGCTTTTCACCCTCTATACCGATTATTTCAACCTCGACCTCATCACCATTTTTAGCATATTGATGTGGATTGCTAACATGTCCCCATGCTATTTCAGAGATATGAACAAGACCTTCAAGACCATTGAAAGTAACAAATATACCGAATTTAACAACTCCACTTACTCTTCCTTTAACTCTTGTACCTACCTTAAGGTCTCCAAGAGATTTTTTAGCATCAGTTTCTACAGCAGACTTTTCAGATAAAATCATTTTTCCTGTTTCTCTATCAAGATTAATAATTTTTACATTCATCTTAACGCCAATCAGCTTCTGCAAACGTGTAAGAATTTGACCGGTATTTGCATCTTCAACACGAGGATAATGAACAGGTGCAAGCTGAGATACAGGAATAAATCCTTTAATGCCATCTACATTAATAAGAAGCCCACCTTTATTAGCTTCAGTAACAGATATTTCAATAATTTCACCATCCTTGTAACACTTCTCAAATTTATCCCAAGTAGTTGCTTGAGAAGCCTTTTTAAGTGAAAGAACGACCATTCCATCTTCATTCTCTTCCTCAATCACAACTGTTTTAACTTCATCACCTTCTTTTAAATCATCCATTGTTCCAAAGCTGTCATGAGTTTCACGACCGGATGCAATACCAACAGCAACACCATTAAGATCAACAACTAGTTTGTTCTTAGAAACACTGACAACAGTTCCTGTAATAACACTCCCAAGCTCTGGTTTAGTTAGCTCTTGCGATGACCCGAGTAAGTCATCCATTGTTAATTTCTCGTCAATAATTTTAAACATACGCAAAAATTTAGCAGATAAGTTAGTTTTAATAGTGCAATTAGATTATTTCCTCTGCCAGAGGTAAAAACCAAGATTGCGAAAACATTCTACTCTATCTTATATATAAGTCAAATCTTTTTTGTCCAATAGGCTAAACCTTTTTGCTTTCGTTCAAAATTTGTTGGATTTCAGGGTTATCACCAAGTCTAAAAAGTTCAGTACCTATCTGGATTCTAGCACCATCAACAACATCAGCAGATGTAATTTTACCAATTTCAGGGTAATGATAAGTAGTAATTGTTGGGCCTTCATTAGTTTCAGTATTCATAAAAAATTTGATAAGTAAAAAATGGAGATTAACTTACCTCATTTTAAATAATAAATCAAATTCATACTTGCACTGATACTGACATATTAAAAGACGTAGCATAATATTATTCAAACATATCAAAAAGGCTATCCGCATTAATTTGTGAGTAGTTTTTTAGTTTAAATTAATAATACTTGACATAAATAAAATGAGTAGTATAATAGAACACAAAATTAGTCAATGACTCCGAGTCCCTAAATGGGATTGGCTGTAAACTCTGTTTCGTAGCTTTATGGGGGGCAGGCTTAATAGCAAAAAACTATGGATTAGGAGAGTGTCTAACTTAATTGGAGCGGACCTTCCAATACTACATACTAGTTTAGGTGTGTAAGATCAGCTATAAAATCTGACTTTATTTATTAATTCATACAAATGGAACAAGAAAGAAGCTCGGAACATGACGGAAATCTCATAATTCCAGTTATTGGGGATATGAATTTTAGATATGGTAAAGTTTATTTCAACAGTCAGGAAGATACAAATCTTATAGAGTTAGATGGGGATAAAGTATTACCTCCAATGTATAGAAAAGTTGTAGCCAATGAAAGATTAGAGATGGGAGCTCCACGGTTTATTACTGATAAGGATGAAGAATTAGTATCTGAAGCTAAGGAGGATTTATCTTCTTTGGTACCAGAAGAGGTATTTAATATACTTATGGAGGGAAGAATAAATGCCTCACTATTAATCAATTCACCTGGTGGATGCGTGGGTGCAGGTAAAAATATAAAAAATAGCCTTGAATTCATTAAGATTAATAGAGGTAGAATAGCTACTTTTTGTGGAAGCGAAGCTTCCAGTGCTGCAGCCAACTTATTCATGCAGGCGCCAAAAGGTAGACGACACTATTCGGAAAACAGTAAATTAATGTTCCACCTCAGTGATACGTCAGAATTTGAAGATAATGAAGAATTAAAAGAAATGACAACAGAACTATTAGAAATATTAAAGAAGCAAGAAATCAATAATATCATAAACATACTTTTAAAAGACGTACCAAATGGTGCATTTGGCGAACTTAGGGAAGTAATAATTGAAGCATTCAGGAGCCCCGAGAGTCCTGATTGTCCTATTCGATTTAAAGGAAATGACATTAAAAAATTTGGTCTAGCAAAAAGATCAAAGAATATACAAGGAGAAGTCTTAAAGTTTCATCAAATTGCCCCTGAACAGGTTATAGGCTCTAGACTTTGGGGAGTATTTATGACATTTGATGGAGAGTATCTCATGAGGAGACTGCTCCATCCATAACCTCATAAACAACCTTCTCAACATCTAGCCCATCCAAAAACTCTTTATGGGTTGTAGTAATGAAAGTTTGAGTGCCTTTTATGGCTTCAAATAAGTATTTTTGACGTATCTCATCAAGCTCAGAAAACACATCATCCAATAATAAAACTGGCTTTTCCCCTGTTTGTTTTTCGATAAGCTGTATTTCAGCAAACTTAAGCGCTAAAACAAGGCTTCTCCACTCCCCTCTTGAGGCAAAATAAACCATATCATGACTGTTGATACTGAATTGCAGATCATCACGATGCGGGCCAAGCTGAGTCGTGCCACTGGCAATATCTCTATCAATATTCTCAGTTATTTTAAGTAAAAGCTTATCTTTATCAGCAATCTCACCAATATTTGATTGATAGCTTATTGTAAGGATGTCGTCAGTCTGAGAAATAGACTTATACAGGTCTTTGAGTAAGGTTTGCAGCTGGACGATTAAATCAGCTCTTTTTTGGGTTATAGAAAGGCCAAGTTCAGCTAATTGATTATCCCAGAACTCTAATTCATCCTTTTTAGACTCCCCTTCTCTAATCTTTTTAAGCAAAGCATTTCGCTGGCGAATTGATTCCTGATATTTCATCAGTATATTCAGATATTCATGGTCCAATTGAGAGAGTAAAACATCCAGATACCGACGACGCAAACGTGGAGCAAAAGCCATTTCCGATAAATCGTCCGGTGAAAAGAAAACAGCTTTGAGTAAACCGATAAATTCAGATGCTGACCGCTTTACACCATTAACTTTTAATACCTTCTGAGCAGGTTCACGGATAACAATAACCTCAAGTATTTTAGGGTCTTCTTTTTCTACCGAACATTCTATTGTACAAAAATCATCATCGAAATTAATTAAGTCCAAATTAGTCCGTGTACGAAAAGATTTAGATAGTGCGCATAAATAAATAGCTTCAAGTAAATTAGTTTTTCCGTGTCCATTCGACCCGATAAAAGCAAAAACTGATTTTTCTTTATCGATTTTAAGCTCTAGTGGCTTTAGGTTACGAAATCCTTTGATTTTTATGTGACTTATTCTCATCAAGTTGATTATACCTTGCCTTTGCCTTATACCCCTAAGTAAAAAAGACGAACGTGCGAAGCTAAGAATAACATGTACAAACCTTTAATTTTGCCTTATTTGACTTGTAATTAAGGCGAATATTTGGTATAATAATAGGATAAATATCAAAACAAACATGCCAAGATCAAAAAAGATAAAATTCAGGATTAGAAAAATACGAAAGAATATAAGTCCAAAAAAGATAGTTAAGAGTCTGTTCTTTTCTGCGAAAACTATTCGATATATGAAATATGGCGGAATAGCGATTTTTACAATTGCTATGATGTTTGCCGTGTATTTTCAGCAACAGACTGGTGAGTGGTTTAAGGCTAGTGTACTGGATGCGCCACAACCGTTTAATGGAACTGTGTTACCAGTTAGCCAGGTTCCTGATTGGACAAATTGGGGCGGAGATAATCACACAACACTTTATTCACAAGTCAGTCAGGCAAACTTAATAGACATTCCACAATACGATTTAAACAAAATGCAATTCCCGGATGAACAACTTATATGGGGCGATTCTTCACAAGATATAATCAGAAATACAAAAATTACATTTTCCGTTGTTTATCTTGGAAATTATAAATTTGATCACAAAGAGAATGTAGGAAGTCACTTGGCTGTTGACATCAGAATACCTGTAGGAACTCCTATTCACACCATGGCAAACGGAAAGGTTGTGAAGACGTCAATGCAGTCATCAGGCTTTGGACATCACATTGTAGTTAAACATACAGGGGTGCCGGATCCGAATGGCGGAACTACCACACTTTATTCAAGCTATGTGCATATGGATAGAATAGATGTTATTGAGGGGCAAAATGTACTAAAAGGTGACATTATAGGAACAAGCGGTAATACAGGTACATCAACTACTCCGCATCTGCATTTTCAATTAGACAGAGATTCAGCCCCATGGCATCCGTATTGGCCATTCTCATGGTCAGAGGCCCAAGAGGCAGGACTAAGTTTTTTTGAAGCGGTTAATGCCGGTCTTGGATTAAGTAACGCGAGAAATCATACAATTAATCCAATGAGTTATGTATATGAACATCTTGGTTCATATAGTATAGCCAGCAATACTCCCGGAGGTGTAGACAATGAAGAGATTGTGAATAATGACAATGAAGAAACAGATACAGAAACTCCGCCAATAACAGCATCTATTGTTGATGCGATTGTTGAAGATCCGATAGTTGAAGTTATTGATAATCCACCGCTAAGCGGGGAAAACAAAATTGATACTTCATTATTCACATTTAAACTGATTGGTGAAGCAACAAGTCTTTTAAATAACGGAGTGACTATTACAGCAATCGACGAATCAAATCAACTTTCTCAAATGAATGATAATGATGAAATAAGAGTTGAAGTAAGTGGTGTTGGAAATCTTATAAAGAAGGTTTTTAGAAAATCCGATTTTAAAAACAATGCAATAAAAATCGTTGTAAATAGTACCCAATCTGGGGTATCAAACATAGTTATTGGAAAATCTAACCATCAGGTAAATTTTATTGAAAAAGTAGAAGGTATAGCCAGCTTAAGAATCGACAATGACGGACACTATCAAAAAAACGTAGTTGAATTAGTTAAGGTGGTTGCCTTAGATATAAACGGAAATCCAACTCCTGCTGTAAACTTCTCAGGAACAATATCAGTTACTGTAAAGGAAGGTAATGCAACAATTATTCCTGACAGATTAGCCGTAAATGATTTTAAAAATGGTGAAGCTGTACTAAGAGTGACAGTCCCAAATGAAAGCAGAGTTATTATAAGAGCTCAAAACGGTGCACTAGTCGGTGAAAGTGATTCTATATATGCAGAAGATTTAACTACCTTTACAGACGTAGGTCGTGGACATTCAAATTACGAAGCAATTAAATATCTAAGTGATAACGGGGTGATAGGCGGATATTCAGACGGAACATTTAAACCGGATAAAACAGTAAATAGAGTTGAAGCATTAAAGATGTTAATGCTCGCATTTAATGCGGGTACAGGACCATCTCAGCAATTGACTTTTACCGACACAAATAATGGTGAATGGTACGCAACAACTCTTGGAACAGCAGTTAGTAAAGGAATTGTAAAGGGTTACGACGATGGAACATTTCGTCCAAGTAGCACTGTGAACAAAGCTGAATATTTAAAGATGTTATTTAAAACAAATAATATTGAATTAACAGATTCAGTTACTGCTAATCCGTATGCAGATGTGCCGAAAGACGCATGGTATGCACAGTATGCATACATGACAAATCGTAGAAATCTATTAGACATACCAAGCAACATATTAGATCCGGCAAACGGAATGACAAGAGGAGATGTTGCTGAAACTATTTATCGAATGAAATATGTTTTAGATAATAACTTGGTAACTTATTCGAAGTAAATATTAACATCATTTTGTTGTATCATTCTGCCATTTGTGATAAGATTTTTTGGCAAACTAACAAAAATAAAACATGTTAAAAAAACTATTTAAGCGCAAATCGCGCAATACGGCTCTTATCTTATGGTTTAAAGAGTTGGGTATTAAAGATGTACCGCTTGTTGGCGGTAAAAACGCTTCTCTTGGGGAAATGTACAGAAATTTGACCAAAAAGAATGTAAAGATTCCCAACGGTTTTGCTGTAACAGCATATGCATATCATTACCTGACAGAATCAGCAGGGATTAAAGATGATATTAAAAGGGCACTCAGAGGTCTTGATGTTCATGATATTGAAGATCTTCAGGAAAAAGGGCATAAAGTCCGCCAGATAATACTAAATGCTGAATTCCCCGAGGATTTAAACAAGGCAATCATCAAAGCATATCGAAAAATGGAAAGTAAATATGGTAAAAGCTGTGATACTGCTGTTCGCTCATCTGCCACAGCGGAAGATCTACCGGATGCATCTTTTGCAGGGCAACAGGAGACTTTTTTAAACGTCCGTGGAGATCATGCATTATTAGATGCTTGTAAAAGATGTTTCGCTTCACTATTTACAGACAGGGCAATCGCCTACCGTGAAGAAAAAGGTTATGATCATTTTTCAATCGGACTTTCTATCGCGGTTCAGAAAATGGTCAGATCCGATATTGGAGCAAGTGGCGTGATGTTTAGCATTGATACTGAAAGCGGATTTAAAGATGCAGTACTTATTAACTCCGCATACGGTCTCGGCGAAAACGTTGTACAGGGTGCTGTTAATCCTGACGAATTTTATGTATTTAAACCAACTCTCAAAGAAGGTTACAAGCCAATTCTTACAAAAAGACTTGGGGCAAAAAAAATTAAGATGATATACAGTGAAGGAGGAAACAAATCCCCTGTTAAGAATGTTCCAGTAGATAAATCTGAACGGACAAAATTCTCAATAAATGACAAAGAAGTCCTGAAATTAGCTGAATGGGCAATTATTATTGAGGATTATTATAGTAAGGAGGCTGGCTATTTTAAACCAATGGATATGGAATGGGCAAAGGATGGGATTGATGGAAAAATGTATATGGTCCAAGCCAGACCAGAAACAGTGCAATCACAAAAAGACTATTCAGTATTAGAGGATTACAGGTTGCTCAAAAAAGGTAAACTCCTTACAAAAGGAGCGCCTGTAGGCTCAAAAATGGCATCAGGCAAGGCAAGTGTAATACTTAATCCGGAGCAGATAAAAGACTTTAAAAAAGGAGATATTCTGGTAACCGATATGACTGATCCTGACTGGGTACCGATTATGAAAATCGCATCAGCCATTGTTACCAATCGTGGAGGACGAACGTGTCATGCGGCCATTGTATCGCGGGAACTCGGTATTCCATGCGTCGTCGGTACCATTAATGCAACTGAAGTTATTAAAGACAGAAAAAAGATAACTGTTGCATGTGAAGGTGAATCCGGAAATATATATGAAGGTGCCTTGAAATTCACAATAAAAAGAACAAGTCTGAAAAATCTCAAAAAGCCAAAAACGAAGATAATGTTAAATCTTGGTAATCCTGACCTTGCATTTGAATCATCATTTATTCCAAATGATGGTGTAGGCCTTGCCCGTCTTGAGTTTATTATCAACGAGTACATCAAAATCCATCCGCTTGCATTACTCAATTATAATAAGCTGACAGATAAGAATGTTATCGCTAAAATTGATAAGCTAACTGAAGGGTATCAGAATAAAGCTGAATTTTTT
>JAUXDO010000006.1 GCA_030618315.1 Candidatus Peregrinibacteria bacterium
TTCATGCAGTCGTTTCATTATTTTTTTATGAGATATTGGTATGGCTTGATTATTGTATTTTGGTTATTGAGTATTGTTTGGAATTTGGGATTTGAGTATTGATTATTGCGAACTAAGTGAGTTTATTGTATTCGAAGTAATCTTGAAATTATATCAAAACCGCGTTCTCCCATGCCCTCTATTTCAGGAACCTCTTTACCGATAAGCTTTCGCAGTTCAACAGGGTTTTGATGATTCAGTTCTATTTTTACGTATTTATATGATTTTCCGCCCAAACGTAAATAAAACGATCGAACGTATGGCGGATGATATACAATCCAGAAAGAGTTAATAGCGTTGTAGTGGTAAAAGTCTTTTCCATATCTAACACCTAACTCAGTAATCTGGACGTCTAATATTTTTGGTTGTTTATTGTGAGTGAGTAAAAAAAGCACAATAATCATTGCAAATGCAATAAACATTGTTATTGAACCTGTTAAAATCGCATATGTAAGAAGTCCGCCAACGATGATCGAAGCCACGATATACCATGTTTTTGTGCGTGGATATGGTATAAATTCAGGCGTTTTCCATTCAAGTAAAACCTTATCGTGGTTAAGATCCGGGTTTACTTCGGTGTTTTTGGATTTTGTATTTGGCATATTTGTATTATTTTATCTCTATATTATATCAAATTTTTGGCTTAAAATCAAGGGATTAACATGAAAATAGCAGGTAGCGATTAGCGGTTAGCGAATAGCTCAAAAAGCTAGCCACTAACCGCTACCTGCTAACCGCTATTTCCAAACTTTCAACAATCATGTAAAATCACGTAGTACAAACCAAAAATATCCAATGCTCGACAAACTACTCAAAATCAAAGAAGAATACGAAGAGATTACAAATGAGATGGGGAAGCCCGAAATTGCGTCGAATCAGAGTAAATATCAGGAATTAGCGCGTAAAGAAGCCCATTTACGTCCAATCGTCGAACTTATAAAAGAATATGAAAAAGCTCTGAATACTATCGACGATTCGGAACAAATGCTGAAATCGGAGAAAGACGAGGAATTATTGGTGATGGCAAAGGAGGAATTGTCCCTTGCTAAAGCCGAAAAAATCAAATTAGAAGATGATTTAAAAGTCGCTCTACTCCCAAAGGATCCAAATGACAATAAAAACGTAATAATGGAAATCCGGGCGGGGACTGGTGGTGAGGAAGCTTCACTTTTTGCAGGCGAACTTTCCCGTATGTATATGCGCTTTGCTGAGTCAGCAGGTTTTAAAATCGAACTCATGAACAGGGCAGACGCGGATGCGGGCGGAATAAAAGAGATGATATTTAGAATTATCGGAGATGGCGCATATTTAAAATTTAAATACGAAAGCGGAGTTCATCGTGTTCAGAGAATACCGACAACAGAAAGTCAGGGAAGAATCCACACTTCTGCCGCAACTGTTGCGGTTCTACCGGAGGCTGAAGAGGTGGATATCAAAATAAACGAGAATGAATTAAGAATTGATGTATTTAGGGCTCAGGGATGTGGTGGGCAGTGTGTAAATACAACAGATTCCGCAGTCCGAATAACATATTTGCCGACAAATCTCGTAGTAACATGTCAGGATGAAAAATCTCAGCACAAAAATAAAGCTAAGGCGATGTCGGTACTGCGTGCACGTCTTTATCAGCAGGAAGAGGACCGACTGAGGGCTGAAAGAGGGGAGGAAAGACTGAGTCAGATAGGTACAGGAGACAGGAATGAAAAAATCAGGACTTACAACTTTCCACAGGACAGAGTTACCGATCACAGAATCCAACATAGCTGGAGTAATATTAATGGAATAATGGACGGAGATATTGAGGATATTATTGAGAAATTGACACTTGATGACCAAGCGAAGAAAATGGGGAGTAGCGAGTAACACGTTTCGAATGAAATGTGGGCCGTTAGGCCAAATGAAATGAGGATGAATCACGTAAGAAAATTAGGAGCAAAGCGGGAAATTTTCTAAGTGATTCAAGTGTTTCCCTATTGGGTTCAGTAACAGGATAAGATTGTATAAAAAAATTGTTCACGAGTAAAAAATGTGTTCAATTTTTTGTATTCAGAAATACATCCTAATTCCGTACACTTACTCACCACCAATCCATCAAATCCATCAGCCTCTCTAGCTACTAATGTTAAAGAGGCTTTTAGTAATTCAGTAAAACAATGTTCTGTAAAACTGCTTACAGTATATTCTGGTTACAGTTTTACTGAATTACTAAATCGCAGACATACTGAGACCCCTCTTTTTTTAATACAAAAAGAGAGGGGTGGATGATATGGATGGATTTAGTGGGGTGAGTAAGTGTACGGAGTGAGGTAATCCCTTGATTTTTCCTCCATTTTTTGCTATAATAAACAGATAAACTATATTAATTCGTAATTCATAATTCGTAATTTTTAATTAAGAAAAAGAAGTATGGACGAAAATATTATTCCACATTTCTCCAAAAAAATTCTGCTCCTAAGCATACTGTTTTTGATTATAAACGTTACATGGTATGTACTAACTGTATTTACTCAGCAAGGGGATGTATTTAGAACAGTGGCTCCAAAGCTTGCATTTGTTGAGGTTAATGATATTCAGGTCAAAACAATATATGATGAAGAATTGCATTCGGCTGAAGTGAATCAGAGTCTGATATCAGGAACAATGATTTCAACAGGTGAACACGAATTTGCGGAGGTGATTTTGGAAAACAATGTATTAAGACTCGATGAAAACACTCAGCTTACTTTGCTTGAAAACAATTTTGCTACAAACAGCACTTATGAACCGGAGTTGTCACGTCTGGTTTTATCACTGGATAAGGGGAATGTATGGGTAAACGCTTTTGATAGAATTGAAATCCTTACTCCCAGAAGCTCCGCATCATTTGCTCATTCAATAGGATCTGTTTCTTATAATGAACCGATTAATCGGTTAATGGTTATTACAGGAAGCGCAGATTTAAATTTAACTGATGAAGATGGTGAGGTTGTGACTTCATACACAGTTCCTTTATATAATCAGATAACATATTTAGACACCCAGATAATTGATGAGTATGCAAAAATAAGAGAATCAAAATTGAAGAAGGAGCTTAAGATGGCGCCAATTGCAAGTGCAGTATTGGAAGATGAATGGGTAATCCGAAATTCAGAAGTAGATAGCGACCTTGCTGATTTAAGAAAAAATTTCATTAATTCAAAAATATCCTATTCAATAAAGAGCGGATATAATAAATTTCGTTCAGTATTTACATTTATTCCACAGAGCAAGAGAAAACTTGCTATTGATAGAGCTGAGATAATTCTTGGTTATTTACTCGGTGGATTACAGAAGGATAAAAATATAGCTGAAGCGAAACTGGTATTAAATGATTTAAAAGAAGCAATTGATAACATGCAATCCGATCCGCTTATGAAGGAATTGCTTATTGGTACATTCTTTGCAATTGGTTCAGTTGATATGGATTCACCAGCACAATTGGTGAAAGAGGAATTACTGAGCTATATGCTGTCTCAGGATGGACCATACGTGCTTCGCTCATATTTAACAGATTTAAGAGTCAGTCTCGAAGACCTTGATCTCGATTATACTGAAAAAGTTGCATCTGATTGGTTAGCAGGGTGGAGTAAAAGCTTAATAACAAAGAATTTAGAAGAATTCACAAAACAGGCTCAAATGCTTCATCGAACTATTCTGACTTATTCAGATAGGGCAACAAATGAATTACTGGCAATTTTAGATGAGAGTGGACAAATAAGACTTGATTCATCAGATGATATTGAAGAGACACGTTATAATGTTGCAGAAGAAAGACTGGAAATGAGCTCAGCTCTTGTAGCAGATTATCGATATCTTGCAGCGAAGCAATATTTAAAAGACAGCTATGAAAGTTTGGGAATAGATGAGATCGACTCCAGTCAGGCATCTCAGATATTTACAGAAAGAGCACAATTACTTGCTCAGAGAATAGAGTATGCAGAAGAGAGAATGCATAGCGCAGCGGAAGCCATTGATGAATCTGAGTTTAGAGAATATATACAATTGCAGACTCGGGACGAAATGCTTTCAGAAAATCTAAAAGAATTTTTACAGGTTGGCACTGCGCCGGAAGAAGTTATTGCGCCGGAATTAGACGACGTAATAGATAGATTTACAGCATCCAGAGTGATTATTATTGATAGCGATATCGTTACAAATAAAGACTTACCATTTACTTTCGAAATAATAAAGGCAAGATTAATGGAAAGAGCTTCCGATGGTTCTCAGGTTACATTTAGTGCTATTTATGACTACACCACAAACGCTGTAAATAATGTGATAGTCGGCGAAACATCATTAAAAGGTAATTTTGGATTAGATGATTTGGTTGGGATTATAGGCAATGGTAAGGAGATCGAAACAGAACAGGAAACAGATATTTATGATTTATTGGGAGGAGGACAGGAAGATGAAGCTTTGAGGGCTCAGGCAACTGCGCAGGAATTAGCAAAACAACTAGTGAGCAGTGAATTAATAGACGTTGGAATTCAGGTAAGCGGTCTGGATAAAATTGAGGTATTGGATGCGCTGACACTAGCTAAATTCAATATTACTGAAGCATTTATTGCAAATCCCGAAGACCCAACAAAGCCGTTAAAAATACAGTTTGAATACAGCTCATCTTCTAAAAATGCATCAAATATAGTTATGTCGGATGGCAAGGAAGTTTATGGGGTAATACCAATTAGTCAGCTGTCTCAGGAAATTACAAGTGACATCATAACTAAGAAGCTAAAAGAGGAAGCTCTTGAGTTATTTATGAATGAAATAGCCAATCAAAAGCTAATTTTAAAAAGATCTGACGTTACGGTTCTTGAAAACAACAATATTGAATTTAAAAATATGCTGACTGGATTACTTCCATTGAGCGTAAGCGGAACTTACAGTACAGCTTCTATGAAATTCACAAGTCTATCAAATGAACTATACGAGGCAAGTAACGTCCAGATAACGGAGTATTTTGGAGAGCTGGGGAAAATTTACATTTATCAGTATCTGATTGACGAAGGCTTTGATATTACAGAAGACAGGATTGTGATGGAATATCCATATAGTAAAATAGAAGTTAGTGGATATGTAATAGGTATCAACACATATAGCTTTGAAGTAGATATGGTCGGAGGTAAGCTTAAGAACATCACAAATGAAGGAACAGGAAATGTTGTCAATTCAATGACATTTGATGAATTTCAGAGTATTGCCCAGTAGATGAGAAAGAATAAATGTCTGAACCATATGCCCCTTAATAGCACAATGCGCACGAGCAAAACTACAAATAATAACACATAGCTAACTATTATCGAATTAAATGATTTCGTTGATTTTGATTTATATGATTATTGACTGTAATCTGTGTAATCAAAATCAGGACAATCCGAAAAATCTGTGAAAATCAGCGGTTCAGACAATAAACTATTGCAGAACAGCCTTATTTCGAGTAAAATTTATTAGGTTATTTTTTTATATTCAAAATTAAAAACCTGTCTGCCGATAGGCGGGTTGAAAATTAATCTTGAATCTTGAATTTTTTAATTTAATATAAATGGCAGATAAAAAACAAAACTACTCAGCTGATCAAATTCAGGTATTAAAGGGCCTGGAGCCCGTACGAAGACGACCGGGAATGTATATCGGAACAACAGATGTACGTGGTCTTCACCATTTAATATGGGAAGTTCTTGATAATGCAATAGATGAAGCTATGGCGGGATATTGCGATAGGATTATGGTTATACTTAACGAAGATGGCAGTGTTACCGTAGCAGATAATGGTCGTGGAATACCTGTCGACAAACATAAGGTAACAGGTGTTTCTGCACTCGAAACTGTACTTACAGTACTTCATGCCGGTGGTAAATTCGGTGGGGACGATTCAGGTTACAAGGTATCTGGAGGACTGCATGGGGTTGGAGTTTCTGTTGTAAATGCACTTTCAACTAAAATTCTTGCTGAAATAAGAAGAGACGGAAAAGTATATAGTCATGAATATAAAATGGGTGTTGCTCAGGGTGATATCAAAGTAACGGGAGAAACTAAGTCTACAGGTACTTCAATGACTTTTTGGCCTGATACCAAGGTATTTGAAACAGTTGAATTTGATACTCCAACTATTATTACTCGTTTGCGTCAGCAGGCTTACCTGACAAAAGGTGTGTGCATCTCTTTTGAAGATAAGCGCAAGGGAAGGCATGAAGGTGAAATTGCCGGTGATGCGAGCTATAAGTATCAATTCTATTTTGAAGGAGGTGTTAAGTCATATGTGGATCATCTAAATCTAAATAAAGATGCGGTATGCGATGTAATTTATATTGAATATGAAGTGCCGGAGGCGAAAATTGAAATCGCACTTCAGTATTCTCAAACATATAACGAGAACATCATTACTTTTGCAAATAATATTCACACACTTGAAGGTGGAATGCATTTAACAGGTTTCAAATCCGCACTAACAAGGTCTTTAAATAATTATGCTCGCAGTAAAAGCTTTCTTAAAGAAAAGGATTTAAACATGACGAATGAGGATGTCCGTGAGGGTTTAACCGCTGTTATTTCTGTAAAACTAGCTGATCCGCAATTCGAAGGGCAGACAAAATCCAAACTTGGTAATCCTGAAATTCGTAAAGCTGTTGAAACTGTATTTAATGAGAAATTAAGTGAATATCTGGAAGAAAATCCAAATGATGGTAAATTAATTATTGCCAAAGGAATGCTTGCATCCCGAGCTCGTCTTGCATCCAGAGCTGCTCGTGATACCGTGCTCCGAAAAGGAGCGCTTGAGGGCATGACACTCCCGGGTAAACTTGCCGACTGTACTTCACGCGATCCCAAAAATTCAGAACTTTACATAGTGGAGGGTGATTCTGCTGGTGGTAGTGCTAAGCAAGGTCGGGATAGATATACTCAGGCAATTCTTCCGCTTAGAGGTAAAATTCTTAACGTGGAACAGGCCAGATTAGATAGAATGCTTGGGAATAATGAAATAAAGGCGCTGATTATTGCACTTGGTACAGGTATTGGCGAAACATTTGATATCGAAAGGCTAAGATACAATAGAATAGTAATAATGACAGATGCGGATGTGGATGGTGCTCATATTAGAACATTATTACTGACATTATTCTTCAGATACTTTAAGCCTCTTATCGAAGCTGGTTTCATTTATATCGCCCAACCGCCATTATATAAAGTCAGCAAGGGTAAAACCTCCGAATATGCATTTAGCGATGAAGCGAAGGATAAAATATTAAAAGACTGGGGGATTGAGATAAAAACAGAAGAAGAACAAGCTGAAGAAGAGGATGATGAAGCTAATGAAGCTAAAAATAAAAAACCTAAAAAACCCCGCGCATCAATTCAGCGCTACAAAGGTCTTGGTGAAATGAACCCGGATCAATTATGGGAAACAACAATGGATCCAGAACGACGAACTATGCTAAAGGTTTCAATTAAGGATGCAGAGCTTGCAGATTCAGTATTCGATACACTTATGGGCTCTGAAGTTTTACCTCGTCGTAAATTTATTCAAACACACGCTAAGAAAGTTAAAAATTTAGATATCTAAATACCTTAATTCGTAATTCATAATTAAAAAAGGAACATGAAATTCAAATTTATTAAAAACACAAAAATCTGGTTTTCAATGTCAGCAATAGCTGTAGCTATTAGTTTAGTTGGTATATTCAGCTATGGTCTTGAGCTTGGAATTGATTTTACAGGAGGTTCACTAATGGAAATTCAGTCAGAGGCAGGAATTGATATGAAGGTAACAGGAGATATGGTAAATGATTCATACCCTGGGTTATTTAAAGAATATGTAAAAACCGATCAGGACACTTTTATAATTCAAGCTAGACATATGTCGGAAGATGAGCTTCAGGGGGTATCAGATATCATAGAACTAGAAAATGGTGAATTTGAATTGATTAGATTTACAACAATAGGTCCAAAAATTGGTTCAACCTTAAAAAGCAAAGCCTTTACAGCTCTTATAATAGCATTAATAGCAATCGTTCTTTATATTGCATACGCTTTTCGCAGGGTTCCAAAAAGAGTTAGCCCATGGAAGTTCGGATTTTGCGCTATCGTAGCACTGGCACACGATATAATAATCACATTAGGAGTATTTGCTATACTTGGTTTTGAAGTAAATGCGTTTTTTATTACAGCTCTTCTGACTATTATGGGATTTTCTGTTCACGATACAATAGTTGTATTCGATCGTATTCGTGAAAATCTTAAAAATCAAACACGCGATGATACATTTGGTGATGTCGCAGACAAGAGTCTGAATCAAACATTAACCAGATCTATCAATACATCTATCTCCACATTATTCCCTTTGGTAGCTCTGTATATCTGGGGTGCTGAATCAATCAAAATCTTTATATTCGCACTTATTATCGGCATATTTGTCGGAACATATTCCTCAATTTTCATCGCAAGTCCACTGCTTACATACTGGCAGGAGAGGAAGAGGAGTAGATAGATTTGTGATTTGAGAATTGTGATTTCTGATTTCTGATTTCTGAATGACGAATAAAAGAAAATCTGATAAAGTTCTTTTGACGTGCCCGCGTAGCTCAGCTGGATAGAGCACCGGTCTTCGGAATCACTATTGATTTCGAAGAGTATATTTTGTACAGTATATGTATGAAGAAATGTAGTAAATGTAAAAAAGAGAAGCCAATTGAAGAATTTAACTTCAAAAATAAAGCCAAAAAAATTAGGCAAAGATCCTGTAGACAATGTACAAGATTAGAGATTAGAAATCATTATTATAGAAATAAAGAATATTACCTAAAGAAGACCAAGGAAAGAAACACAAAAAAGAGGGAAGAAGTTAAAAGATTTATCTTAGATTTCTTATTAAAACATCCTTGTGTAGATTGTGGAGAAAATAATCCTGTTGTTCTGGACTTTGATCATAGAGATGATAAAATTGCCAGTGTGTCAGATTTTGTTAAAAAAAGATCTTCACTAAAAATAATTCAAAAAGAAATATCAAAATGCGAAGTGAGATGTGCAAATTGCCACAGAAGAAAAACAGCTAAAGACTTTAATTGGTATAGACAAAAACATTAGCCCGCGTAGCTCAGCTGGATAGAGCGTCGGTCTTCGGAACCGAAAGTCATAGGTTCGAATCCTATCGCGGGCACCACATTATTTTATTCTTTTTTACCGTATCCAATTGACAACAAAGGCATAATTTGTTATTATCATCTCCATAATTTTTTTTTATGAAGTTGTCCGCTCAGCAGAATAATTACAGGGGTGAGATAGACAAATTAGATAAGGCTATTGATAGAGCTGAAAAAACCTTAGAAAGAGAGGAGAGTATTTTAGAAAAACATCAGGCATCACTTGAAAAAAAGAGCACACAATTTACACTTTATGACGCATTAATCGAAGAAGATAAAGATGAAGCTGGGAAGCTTTGGAGCGATAACAAATTAGGCATTACAGAAGAACGCCATAGAAAAAAAACAGAAGTGATTGAAAGAATTAAAGTAAAAATCTTAGCCATGAAAGAGCTTCGCGACTTAATGAAAAGCGAGATCGAATCTTTATTTGATCCTTATGAGTCACAGTATGCTGAAGTTAAAGATGAATTCAGAAAAGCAACTAATGAGGATTGGAAACGAATACCAAATTCATTATGGAAGACTTTTCAGGATATCTTCGCACCACCAGGATATAGAACAGTGCCAAGAGATGCCGGTATTTTTGATGGTGCAGAGCATGACAACATTCCATTAGATTCATGTGTTATAGACCCAGATCCAAAGCGTTCCGCTGCTAGATTTGCAAAAGAATTTGGTTTAACTGAAATGTCAGGTGACGCAACACCTTTTCAGCAAATGCAAACAATACTTGAGGCGAAACCAGAAATTGCGAATGCATTTGGGCACTTAAAACCAATGTCCCCATATGGTCCCGAAGGAGAAGCAGATAGCTACAGATTACTTGTTTTTAGAGATTATGAGCCCGAGCATAATGGAAAAATAGTTGCTCCAATATTTTTAGGACGCACATCTCGTATTCAGGACAGAAAAGTATTTCAGATATTTGATAGTTCCTATAAAGCACACAGAAAATCACTACACGCAAATAGAAGTTATGAAACCGAAGCTCCAAAAATATTTGGATTACAAGTAAGGATAAAATCACTAAATACTCAAACCCAAGGTCTAAAAAAAGACGATCCTAAGATAAAAGTAATATGTGAACAGCTCGAAAGAGAAGTGTTAATACTGGAAAATGCAACAAATCACTTTAAAGCAGAGGCGGGTGATATTCTAAAAGCTGTTGCAGGCATTAAAGATTCTATAGGCAGACATAACGCAGGCAAGGCATGTGCGCAGATGATAGCTGTTTTAAATCGATTGAGTAAACGTATGCCCCAAATCCATGAGAAGTCAAAAGCTATGGGAGAAGATGAAAAAGTCCTATCGATGAGAATAGACAGAGCAGAGGCAATACTGGATTTATGCTTCAGCGAATTCAGGACAATATGCAGTAGTACTGAGCAGTATGAAAAACGCAATGGTGATGGCCCGTTATTTCAGGGGTATGACGATTTAAAAAACAATGTAAATAATGCTTTATCAGTTTTGAGTGACTTGGACGCTTTGACAATACGTCCATTTAATTTATATGCAGAAAAATTTAAAGAAAAAGCAGAAGAGATCAAAGAGGCATTGGAAAAAAGAGATGTAGACGCATTGCGCGATTCTTCAATTAAAGCTTTTATTATTAGTAAAATTTTTAAGGTTCAGCAGGAAAGAGAAAGAATCTTAAAGGAAATAACCTTATTGCCGGATGATACGATGATAGAAGTGCTCGTAAAATATGCTGAAGAATTATTAGAGGTAGTAACCGATAGGCAGGTATATCCTTTTGTTGTTACAAGCTATAAATTCCAATACAGCGATATTCAAAAAAGAGTTGGCAAACTTGTAGTTGGCTTAAAATTTCACATAGGAAGGGGGTTGGATACTGAAGAGAAAAGAGAAGAAAGAAGAGGGATGTATGGACGACTTAAGGGATATCTCGAAGAAATCAATTTCCCTGAAATTCTTGAAGAATTAGACTAATGAATAATATAATACCAAGTATAGAAAAAGCCAAAACCGCCATTAATCTAATAGGTGGTATTGAGGCATTAGCAGGTGAAGATAGGAAATATATTTCATCACTAGTTGAGGAAATAAGAGTTTATCAAGACGAAATCGGGAAAATACAGGAGAGATACAGTGCACAAGAATATTGTTCCGAATGTGAAGGTACATGTTGCTTTATTACAGTTGAACATGAAATAGATGTAATTGACTATTTTGTATTGCTTTTTGATAGAGCAGATGAATACAGAAAAATGATAATAAATACACTCGATGACTACACATTTCCGGAGTGCCATTTTAAAAAAGAAGAAGGCTGTATTCTTCCTGATAATTCCAGACCGTTTATCTGCAAATCATTTTTTTGCGAAATGAATGAGGAGTTAAGCAGAATATTTGAGGAGCAATATAAACCGGAATTACAGAAAAAAATGACATGTTTGGAAAAAGTTATACAGGAGATGGGTTTTAATCTTTATAGTAATAGGCAAATAATGTAAACTAGTTTTATGCGAATAGCAATTGATCTCCGCCCATTAATGGCCGGCAAAATCAGCGGGGTAGAAATATATATACTCGGCATGTTAAAGGCACTTTTTGAGTCAGATAAAAATAATGAATATGTTCTTTGGTACAATTCGTTTAAAAAAGTGGATGTTTCACATTTTCCTGATAAATATCCAAATGTAACGGTAAAACGTACGCGTATACCAAATAAACTCCTCAACCTCTCACTCAGCATTTTACGCTGGCCAAAAGTCGATAAGTTAATCGGTAAAGATATTGATGTTCTTTGGGTACCGGATCCGCGCCCGGCTCCAGTCTCCAAAAAATGCAAAAAGATAACAACTTTCCATGATCTTTCATTTGTTGATTTTAAATATTCATTTAATACAAAAACCCGTCTTTGGCATAAGATACTTCGTCCTAAAAAAGAGGCTCTGGAGGCAGATACAATAGTCGCTGTAAGTGAATTTACAAAGGGGCAGTTAATAGACGAATACGGGATTAAATCAGATAAAATCAAAGTCATATACGAAGCTGCTGCAGAACATCTTCAACCACTTCCGTTTGCAAAAAGTTTTGAGATAATACAACGTAAATATCATTTGCCGGATCAATATTTCTTATGTCTATCAACATTAGAACCACGAAAAAATATATCCGGGATTATAAAAGCTTACACAGAATGGCAATACGGCAATAAATCCGATATTAGCCTTGTTATTGCAGGCAAAAAGCATCCAAAAATATTTGCCGATCTTCATCTAAAGGATCATCCACAAATACATATGACGGGGTTTATTGACGAAGAAGACAAAGCATTGCTTTATCAGCACGCACTTACATTCCTATATCCGTCTCTCTACGAAGGTTTTGGACTGCCAATACTGGAAGCTATGCAATGCGGAACACCTGTGATAACGTCCGACGCAACTTCAATCCCGGAGGTAGCAGGGGATTCGGCGATTCTAATTAACCCAAATGAACCCAAAGAGCTGAAACAGGCGATGGATGAGGTATATCGCGATGAAAATCTCCGTCACGACTTAATTGAAAAAGGATTTGAACAGGCCAAAAAATTCAGCTGGAAAAAGGCGGCAGGGGAGTTGATGGAGTTGTTCTAGTGCTTAATTACACACTTCAGTAAAAAAACGTGTAAGAAATTCTATAGTTTTCTCTGCTCGTTTTTCATCATTAATATCAATTTCTATATCTTGATCTATATTCTTAATGCCATTTCCTTCGGACAATTTTGAATAATTAGTTATATTAATGGCATCGATGTCGATTGTGCCATCATCAAAATTAATGTCCATCGCAATACATATAGATGTACTGTCGTCTTTACCACTCCATTCAATTATAAATCCTTCATTAATATTATCTGGGTATATACTAGGAATGGGTATTCTTTTGTCCCTTAAGACATCATCTAAAAAACCTTTTAGCCACTCAATGCCTTTGGTAGTTACAGGCTCACCCTCAATACCATCTAACTGATGCCAACCTCTTTCTAATGGTTTTATTCCTTTAAATGCCTGTTCTAGTGTGCTGTATAAAGCCGGTTTTTCAAGTAAGCTATTTAACTTTTCTCTGCTGATGCCAAGTATTAATTCATTTTCTGGACATACGACACTATTTTTATCTAAAGATGTTTGATTCATAGTACTTATATTATAGTCTTATATTGCTATAATAACATAGATATAATGATATGTCAATGTTTATAATTCAGCTGGAAAAAGGTGGCAGGAAGCTTATAGAGTTATTTAAATAGACTGTAAGACATCCGAATATTTCTGAGTTAGCTCAGATAGCTTTGTTTTCTGTACTTCAACATTTATTCCGTCTTTTTCAGCCCGTTCGATCATTTCAATAGCTATTTCAATTTCTTCCCTAGCTACATCTTTGCTATTTTTTATAATTTCTTTTTCGGGAACTAATAATATTTCCGCGTAATCAAGTTTTAAATTTATTTTCAAAACAATTTCATCAACTTCGATATCTTTAGTATCCTTTTTTTTAGCAGTGGTTGGCTCTTCTTTTTTTATTTTAGATACAAGTTGAACAGTCTTAATAGGTTCTTTTTCTTCTTGAATATCGGTACGATTAATTTCCTCAGGACTAATAATTTCACCTGCACGTTTTCTGATTACAAGTATTTCCAGCCTATCCAATCTGGATTCCATCTCACTAAGTTCTTCCCTTGTGTATGTACGGCCGATATTTACATTCTCATCCTCTATAGGACTTCTTGCGTTTTTAATCGCAAATCTCGTAATAGCAACAGCATTATCCTGAGAATTATTCCCTCGAATATATTCTCGTACAATTTCCATTTGTCGCTCTGGATCAACACGGTTGAGCATTGTCATTTGATTATAGTTAATGAAAGGTTTATCAAAATACCACAAATCAATCTTTGTATCAAGTAGATTAAAATGGGTAAGAAAGCTAGCATTTAAACCTCTTCTCACAAATCGTCTTAACATTCCCACGTACGTTCATATCAACGACGATATGGGCTTTTTTTGGTTTAACCGCATCCAAAAAGTCAGCAAAAATCACTTCAGTAACCGCTTCATGGAAAATCTTAACGTCTCTAAACGCATTTATATATATTTTGAATGATTTTAACTCTAAACAAACCTTATTTGGAATATATTTGATTGTAACAGTGCCAAAATCCGGCCAATCGCTAAACGGGCATATCGCAGTAAATTCAGGCGAAGAAATCGTCACCCAATGTTCACCGGCAGTTAGTTCGTCGAATTTAAAAGTCTCAAGGGGAGCTTTTTTCTTTAAATCAGAACGAATCTTTTTAAGATTAGCTTGTTTGTAGTCTTTATTTTCTTTGTATAATTTGTTGTTGCTCAAAGGTTGAAAAATTAAGAGTTAGCAATTTGTATGGCTACAGGTTACAGAAAAACTAATATAAAGAAAAGGGGGCTTTCGCGGTTCGACTAAGGTTTTTTTAATGCTCTCTGTCTTCCAATGGAAGATTGATACTATTGTTTCTCATTTTTCTTTTAGCTCTTGATAGGGCACCAGCTCCTACCTCATAGGTAATACCAAGTTTTTTACAAATCGATCTTATACTTCCTCCTTTTCTTGAGCTTTTTCTGCAATCAATAATCATTGTGCGTTCCAACTCAGTTAGCCCAGATAGTAGCACTTCCATTTTCTTGGATGTATCGATACTTCTAATAATATCTTCATCATGGCGTGCTTTTAAATCAAATATAGCGTCTACGAGATTTTCACCTCTTTCATCATTCTGCTTTTTTATAAATCTGCGAGATATTTTAAGTAACATGGAATGCTCTCTGGCTTTCTCTATACTGATTTCCATAAAGATAGAATAGGCAACCGCAATCTCTTCTTCATTAGGAACCTTATCCATTTTTTGAGTTAAAACTTTTATAAAATCTAGGAGCTGTCGGCCTTTCCTATTTTCATTTAGTGTAATACCTCTCATCGAACAGTCTTCTCGTGCAAGGAGTCTGATAATTTCAAATCTTATTTTACTGTGTGCATATGTTGAAAATCTGGCTATATTCGGATTGAAATTGTCAGCTGCTTTTATTAAGCCGATATTACCAGCCTGAATTAATTCCATCAGCTCAATAGACTCCGCTAACTTAATTAACTGATTTCTATATTGTTTTGCGAGTGAGACAACCAATTTTAGATTTTTTTCTATAAGCGTTTTTCTGGCTACGAGATCACCAGACATGGCGGCATTTCCAAGTTCCATTTCTTCATCAGCTGATAAAACGCTTGTATCAGCAAAATGATACTTGTAGTGAGAGGGGATATTAGAGATCCATTTATTGCTTTTTGTCTCAGCCATTAGATTAATAGAAAAATCTTTCTATTTAATGAAAGAATAATATTAGGAGGCAAATCATATCACCATTTACTACAAATACAAAATTATAATATCGGATCTTCTATTCCCGCTTCTTTAAACCCTTTTGAGCGCAATTTGCAAGCCGGGCATTTACCACACGCAGGCCGAGTGCCTTCATAACAGGTCATGGTGTATTTTAAAAGATCTAATCCGCCAAGTTTTTGCATTAATTTGATTGATTGGGCTTTTGTAAGCTTCATAAGAGGCGTATGTATCTTAAATGGATAGTCCATCGCCAGCTGTAACGTCTTTTGCAGTGATTTAATAAAATCATCTCTACAATCCGGATACCCACTATAATCAGTCTGGCAAACGCCTGTTACAAGATTAGGTATATTCATCTGCTTTGCATAAATTGCAGCCACTGATAGAAACATATGATTTCGTCCGTCTACAAATGTGGATGGCAGTCCTTTGCCTGCCTTAATCTTGATTTTCTTGTCAGTCAGGGCGTTTTTGGTCAGTTCTTTGATTATCGGCAATTTGATTATCTGAAAGGGGACTTTAAGGAGCTTTGCAATCAATCGAGCCGCTTTTAACTCCGCCTTATGCCTTTGTCCGTAGTCGAAGCTGACAACGTAAACTTTTTTGAATTTCTTAAGTGCCCACGCTAAACATGTGGTTGAATCCTGTCCGCCGGAGTGGAGAATGATAGCTTCGTTGCTTTTTGGTGACAATTTTTTCATCTATTGAATTATAAAACTCAAAGTTCAAAACTCAAAACTCAAATTTTGAGACTATATTGGTTTTGGGTTTTGAGTTTAGAGTTTTGAGTTTTCTAAACACTACGCTTATTCCCCCATAACATTACATGCAATCGAGGGCTAAAATTATAACCATTTTTTTTGCAAATCTCAATAATCCACTTCGACCTTTCTTGAACAACTTTTTTGTTCACACCCTCCGGCATTAACCACACCTTATCAGTTGGAATTTTATTTGATTTGATATATTTTTCAATTTCTTTGAGGTCTGATTTTTTGGCTACAACAAACTTGTAAACTGCCTTCCTATTGGTCGGTTTTATCATTAATGAGTAGGGTGGATTGCCACTGCTTTTAAGTTTTGGTGAACAATTTATTTGTTCAAGATATTTATTGATTTTAAGTTTTACGCTTCCATTCGTCTCAATTTCAATATAATAGCCATTAAGCCTTTCCAGTAGCGGGATTAAAGCATCTTGCTGTAAAGTCGGTTCACCACCTGTAATTACCAGATGTTTGCACTTATATTTTCGGATTTGTTGTAGTATTTTGGAAATTGAAACTTGAACATTGGACTTTGTTTGGAATTTGGAATTTGAGGATTGATTATTCCAAGTAAACTTGGAGTCGCACCATTTACATCTTAAATTACATCCCGCCAACCTCAAAAAAACCGCTGGCTTACCAACATTCGGCCCTTCTCCCTGTATACTGTAAAAAATCTCAGATACCAATAAACTCATAACATTTTACATTTAGAACAGCAAAATGATAAATGATAAATGCTAAATGATAAATACTATTTACTTTTCTATGTTTATTCAGATACAAACATCAAATTAAGCCAGTACAGGAATGAAACAAAAAATGGTTTAGCGCTTGACAAACACAGAATAAAGTATTATAGTTATATTCATTAATATAATACAAATAATGTCCGAGATAAAATCAGACAATGAGCCGAAATCATTTGATGCAAAAAAGATACTGGAAAAATTGACTCCTGAGCAGAAAAACGTACTTCATAAATTACTACTTGCTGAGGGTTCTCAGGAAATGGATGTTTCCTTGGAAGAATCATTGAAGCAATCTGAATTAACTGAAAAAGAAAGAGGGCGGATAATAAAAGCAATGAAGGTGCTAACTAAAGAAGGCAAAGTTAAACGTGGAAGAGTAAGTTTGGATATGGTGATGAAGGAATTGTCTATAAGTTTTAAGGAGACCTTCGCACAACTGCTTGAGGGGTATAAAATTAGCTCAGATCAGATTGAATGTCTGATTGGTAGGGAGCTTATATCCATAAAAAGAATTGCTGATGTAATCTTTGAAATACAGGACAAAGAGGGAAATACATTTTTGCTGACTGTAGAATTTGAAGCACATTACAAATCAGATAAAAAAATGGACAGGAGAATGGCGGAATACCAGCATTTAATTTCTATGGATAAGGAATTTAAAAGAAGGAAAATAAAATGTAATGTTTTCTATGTACAAAGCTCACCAAAAGACAAACCGCCTATCGAAGAAAGAAAAAATATTTATTCTCCTGAAAATAATTCGGATTTAAAAATTGAAGTTGCCTATAGGGTATTTCATCTGAATAAATTTGATATACCGATGATATTGGAGAAAAATCTACCATTTCTGCTGCCATTAAGACAATTTATGCAAAAAATTACCAGGGAAGAAAATGAAAAATATGCAAAGGAAATTATGGAAATGCTAGATAGTCTACATCCTGAACAACTTAGCATAATTAAAATTATATTTGCCTATTTCTCTGAAAAGCATTATAATAATACTGAAGAAGTAACTAAAAATGATATTATTATGTTAAATGGAATAGGCTTTAAAAACTTCGGGGACACAGAAGCTGCTAGAGTGGAAGGAAGAGTGGAAGGTCAGAGAGAAGCTATGCAAAAGCTTTTTATACAAGGTTCTATTACCTATAAGGTTTTGAAAGAAATACTTGGCGAAGAAGAAGCAATGGCAATTAGAGATATTCGTGATAAAACTAAAAAAGCATCTGATAAGGAGGAGGGGTAATTATAAATAGCAATTCGAAACTTTGATCTTCTTGTAAAGAAAAATTACTTATTTTTTTCAGTATATTCAGACACAAACATCGAAATAATATTGGCGAGAGGAACGGCGATAATCATTCCAACAAGTCCAAGACCTATACTCTCATTAACGCTATAACCGATTGTCGCACCACATAATAAAGCGAAAAGTACAACAATTGGATTAAGTCCTACGGATCTTCCTACAATAAGAGGAATCAGAATATTTCCCTCTAAGAACTGCAAGATGATATAAACTGGTATTAGCCATATAAGAAGTACAGGATCCTGATTAAGCGCAATTAGCGCAGCTGATATGAAAGTAATAAGAGGCCCTAGATACGGAACAAATTCAGCAAGAGCGGAAACCATAGACAGGGTTAGAGCATAATGAAGACCCATTATTGAAAACACGATGTAACTTATTATACCCATAACTATTGCTAGAAGTACTTGTCCACGAATCCATTCTCCAATACGTATACTTATTTGCTTAGATTTATCAGAAATATAACCTGAATATTTGTGAGGAAAAAGTGAATGGAAGAAGTTAGTCGTATTTTTTGAACTTACGACCATAAAGAATGTAATAATCAATACAAGTAGCATATTGAATAAACCATTAAATATTGCAAGAACAGCTCCTATCGCATTTCCTGCAAAATTAGTTAACTTAGATGCTAGATCAGAAAGTGATGTTGTTAAGTAATTAGTAACTTGTGCTTGATCCACACTCTCCCATATTTGATTAGCAACAGGTTGTATTTTTGCGATAATCCACGAATCAGTATTCTCTCCATTCACTATTGTATAAATAATATCTTTTACAGAAACAGCCAAAGAGGCAATCTGCTCAGCAATAATCGGTACAAGAGATGTTATCATAACGACAAAAATACCAAGTACGATTATATACATAAATATAATCCCAAGTGGTCGTGGTATACGATGTTTTTCAAGTCTATCAATAGCAGGATTAAAGGCGGCAGCAAGAAACAATGCAACAAGAAATATAATAATAATTCCTTTTATTATTCCCAGTACATAAACCAGAGCCAAAAGCAGTAAGATCGCAATTGTCGATTTAACAACTGAGTCTACAGACAAAACAACACGAATTTCATTTTTTGGACCAGTAATTTTCTTTTTCAGATTCCTCTCATCTTTTTCAAGTCTTTGTTCAGAGGTACGAAGCTGGTCTAGCTTTTTTCTTAACTCATTTATCTTCCTTTGAGACTTTTTTAGAAATGTTTTTGTAGAACGATTTAGGAAACCCATGACTTTATTTGTTTAAATTATAATTATTTCGGATTGATGAACGAATTGTAGAACTATTGTAGGACGTATTGAGGGACAATTGGTCCAACAATTCGTGATTCTATTCGTCCAACAATTAGTTCATCCATTCGAGCTATTCCGTGGCAAACTGAAGAACAATATCTACCATAATCCACGCAAGAAGTGATACTGCAAGCCCAATCAGGGCATAAGTAATTGTTTTTTTGGCGACATCCTTCTGCTCATCGGAGCCAATTGTGTACCTATAGCCACCTACCATTACAAAAATGACAGAAAGAGACCCTGCTACTGCAATCAAAGTCTGTGAAAAGTATTTAATAAAGCAGGGGATTTGTCTAAGTGTAATATTGCCGGTACGAATTCTGTCTGCCAGACCAACGCATGCATCTCCATAACCTCCAATATCAAAATCATCACCTGGTAAAACCGATGGCGGTGCAAAATCCTGAGCAAATGATACCGGAACTGATATAACAAGCATCGCAAAAACAATCAATAGCATTCCTTTAATCCATTTTTGAGTAGTTTTATTCATGATTCTTTATTTTAATTAACCCAATAATATCAAATTCACAATACATTGGCAAAATTGATTACTACGGAATCAAAAAAAGACCCTCCACAGCACTTGTCTGTGGAGGGGGTATCAGACCGAAGCCTGAGCTTTTGTGGGCGCGTCGACTCGCCGATGACAAAATGATGATCAATCATTCCGTCAGCACAACTGAGGAGCCCTAATCCCTCGCATGAGCTGGATGTTTTCGTGTGGTAGTGTTTTGAAAAACGTTTTACTACCGGGTTGGCTACTCGCCCGACCCCCTAGGAATGTCATCACGTCCTAGGTCTAGTTGGATTCAAATCCAACAGCATCCTTCATATAATATAATAACATTATTAATAATAAATGTCAAGTAAAAACTATTGCTTTCATAATTATATAAATAGTATGTTGAGGACTATTTTATAATAGTGTGAAAAATGGATGTTAAAAAAACTGGTAGCTTAACAGATGACTTCTTTGCAGAATGCCATGGTAACAATGAGGAAAGCCCTATTGTATTATCTGATCTTCGTAATAAGATTAATACTATTATTAAGAGTGATACATCTAAAAAGGTAAAGTTTGAGAAAATATTAAAATATGTGGAGAATGGTGTAGATGCTGAGAACAGTGACGATTTTATATTATTATTGAAAGTTATTTCTAGGCGTTTAGAGCATGCTTCTTATAAAAAGGAGTACAAGATTGCCTTATCCCAAATTTTTGATGAAATTACCAAAAGAGCTTCTGAGTCAGAGGATGAAAATGAAGAAATGATAGAGCGTATTTACTTTTTCTTAAGGAATCTGATTAATAGCCTGGTGGAAGATGATGACGTTGAATTGTTCTCCGAAAAAATACATAAACTGCTGAGTGATATAAGTGAAAAAGATTTAGATGTACTGATAAGTCTTTTACAAAATGGAAAAGGAGTAAATGAAGCGTATAGAGTTAAAAGTGTTATAGATGAATATCTAAGAGAAAAAAACAATCAAATTCATAATGAAGAAGTAAATAATACCAATGAAGACGAAAAAGCTTGGCAACAAATCCTGGAATCCTATCATAAACAAATTAATAACGAATCAGATACTGCTGATAGTGAAATTGGTAAAATAAAGATGTTCACTGGCGAGCTTATTGAGATGTATGAAAAAGGCTCCCTGAATCTTGTTGCAAAGGAAATTGGTGGATCGGCGCTGCATATTGCTTCTATAGAAAGAGTGATTCAGACAGACGTCGCCACTGCGATTCTTTCTGATTTTCAGGAGGGGTACAATTTTGATCTTTTTATAAGCGCTAAAAGAAAAAGGCTTCAGTTTTTTTATGAAAGAGTAGCTAAAAAACTTGATGAAAAAGATGTGAGTAATCCACCAATAGCATTTGAGATGGGAGGGTATAATAAAACAGACCTAGATATTTCTGTGACTAATCCAGTAGAGGCATTAGAGACACTGATAAAAATAAGCTCAAGACTTACAGAAGTTGATATTGCCAAGGAAGATATTAAATATTTAGAGGGGATTGGTGAGGAGCTGGAAAGTGTTTTTGCAGAATCAAAGAAATTGGATGATATTAGAATGCAGGCAGAGGGTAATTTAGCAATTGCAAAGAGAAGATTGCAGGAGGCAGAATCAAAAATAGAAGAAGGATATCAGGTTGGTAATGAGGCATCTGAGGATGTGAAGGTTGTTAAATATATTAAGATAGAAGAGGAGCTCAATTGTATAAAAGCAGAGGTTATGTGTAATGCAGAAAAGGTAAAATCTGTAATTGAGTTATTAGATACAATGTCTGGTAAATTAGATTATGAGGCCTTGTTGAATGTATTAGTTCTTGTAAAAAAGTCAATAAGCAAAGCGTACGGTAAAAATAAAAATGAAGCTGTAATAGAATCTATCTCTGAAGAGATATCAAAAATTTTTAATATAATAAGTGCAAGTATAAAGCATGGGAATGCAGAGAGGTTGAATGATAAGCTGTTAAAAACCACTCACGGATTCTTTTGTTCAATACTTAGGATTACTCAAGACATTAACAGTATTGATTATAGTAGTGGAATAAATCGTATTTTAGAAAATATGACGGAAGATGATGTTATAGAAATGTATAATATAAATTATATCTATAAGACCCTAGAAAATGTTGAGCTGGCAAAAATCATACAGTCACACAGTAATAATAAAGGATATGAATTGCCGGTAATTAAAGACAGAGCAATACAAGATACAATTGTCAGATTAGTATCGGATGAATCAAGTACTAATGTTTCTAGTCACGTAGTCACTCATGGTACTGCTCGGGTGAACATAGGTAATCAGGGTGAAATTATTCAGGCAGATACCGATGAAGGAAAAAAGAAAAATAGGCCGAAAAAAAAGAGCAAAGAAGCTGAAAGTTTATTAAATATACTAAATTCAAGAGGTAGAATAAAAGATTCTGAATTATTTTTGGCCACAAAAAAAATTAATTCAGTAAAATTAACTAATTCAGAAATTAGTAGTATTTTGTTCAGCTTTAGAAGTCTTGATTCATATGTTTTAAGGCGTGGTGTTATTGATGTAATGGCAAAAAAAATTGATGAAGCAGACGGTAAAATGAGCGGTAAAGAACTTGTTGATTCTATTAGCGGTCTCAGAAATCTGGATTCGACAGTTGTTAGCCGGGCATTAATGAATTCATTAGCAAAAAAAATTAATGAATCTGATACAGATTTTAACGCTAAAGGAATTAGTACTATGATGCATAGTTTAAGGAATCTCGATTCGCTTGCTGTAACGCATAAATTTACCGAGTCCATGTATGGTAAATTACGGAGTGTAACTAGCAAATTAGATACTATTCAAATATCTAAATGTTTTACAGGTATAGGAAATCTAAGTCCTACTGTTATATCGGAACCTTTTATTAAAACCGTGTTAGACGATACTATCCATAGATT
>JAUXDO010000117.1 GCA_030618315.1 Candidatus Peregrinibacteria bacterium
AATCAGCAGTAGTTGTTAGGTTAGCTGCATCAATTCCAAGCTCCAACTGCCTGTTTTTAATTTCCTCAAAAATTAGCTCATAAAGACTAATAACCTCAGACTTAAGTGATGTAAGTCGAGTCTTAATTGCTTCATATAATTCCTTGAATATCTTTTTCATTTGCGGAAATTTATCCCAGGGTTCTTCATCTGACTTCAAATAATCTGTAAGATCATTAGCTCTTATCTGCAGAGGCTCATCGAGCGAAGCGAAATTATTCTTGTTTTGATCCGTAAATTGAGCAATCTGATCGTATTGGCTGAAGTTATGTTCAATAAATTCCTCCACGAATTTGTAGCTATCCCGAGCCTCTTTTAGTTTTATTTGCTGGTCGAATACAAGTTTCATCACCTGTTCAGGATTGCGAGAATTGTACATCTCGCCCAATAACTTGTGATAGGCTTTTACGTGAGCCGAAAATGGATAGGATTCGTAATCGTCCTTTACGCTGTTCAGTTCAATTATTTTTGGTTCCAATTTGCTTTTAAATAAATCAACAGCCTCTTTAAAATCATTTGTGGGTGAGGGGATAAGCGTTTCGGCAAATATTTCGTTGTTTACCGTATGAATGAAGCGGTTGATTTCCACCTGCGAATGCACTTTTTCCTCATGAACAGTAATCGCGTCCCTTTCGCGTGCATTTAATGCTTTCTCAGCATAAGTCGGTAATTCGATTTCTTCGCTTCTCCATTCAAACCTCTTGAGTCCTTTTTTTGCTAATCGAAGCAATATATCAAGTGTAGCAAGATCTTTCCAACCATGGGGTGCTTTCTCAAATTCTTTTACTATGTCGCCAACCACAGGCCCTTCACCCATCAAGCCTAATTTTGTGTTCATTTCTTCCTCGGCAGGAGTTAAATCCTTATATGCTTCCTTCTGTTTTGATTTGGCGTTGACAATTAAATCAGCATTTGTTTTTGCATAAGGACTGCTTAAGTTGTGTTTGCGGTATACTTCTTCCATGTGGTATTTAACCATTTCATCAAATCGGGAAGTAGCAGAAGCGCCCGTTAATTCAGCAGCCTGGATTACCTGATTATTTGAAATAAATGCTGTTTGCAAGAATTTCTTTTCGAATCGCAGTTTAATTTCATCCAATAAAATCTTATTCATTTCCCTGAAACTGGTGAGTGTATTTGATCTTGTCCCGGTTGCTGATGATGTACTTAACCGAATGTACTTTTGAGTTCTTACATAGTCCAAAACCTTTGTTTTGATGTCGTTGTCATGTCTGAACCACTCATTAATACCAACTAAGATATCGTTTGAAGGTGTTGCATGTGCCAGGTTTTCAAGATCGGTATTGTCGTAAATGGAGAATTTTAAATTGAAATCTCCTTTAGCTCCAATTTCTTTGTCGTCAATTTTGATGGCGATCCGGAAATTCCTATTACCAAACGAAAGAATCGGGTTTGGTTTTATCACCTTTACAATAATATCATCATAGATATAATTGAGCCTGTCTTCGTTTGTTACCGGTGTGCTCTTAATTAAATGTGCTACTTCGATTTCGTCTTCTTTCAGAAAACGATATTTACCTTCAGATACCTGGATAATGTTTTTAGTAACCAAAACATCAAGCACAGCCTGTATCTTATTTTGCATCTCCAATTTTGGCGTATCCACAGATTCCATTAAGAGCAATGCAAGGTTTTCGATATTCGCAGGGAAGTTCACACTCTGACTATCGCCCAAGTTGGAAATCATAAAAAGTGCATTGACCACCCTTCGTGAGAAATGATCAGTCTTCACCTGATCGATGTTATAAGAACGGTCGAGGATACTTCTTGAGCGATGAGTCAAATTTTTCTCAAGCTGTTCGTTGAAAAATAAATCAAAAGGAACAAAATAACCGACTTCTTTGTCTTTGCATAAATTGGCAGTAAAGTGAGTAGTTCCCAGGATAGCCCTCTCAGTATTTTTTACGCCTTCGCCGACATATCCCACATTGCTAAAGGATTCAAATACATCTGAGATCAGCCTAAACTGATAGGGCACAAAAGGATAAGTCAGTGTGAATTCATCGCGATCGTGATAATTTTCATAAAGGTCGTGGTCAAAAACAAATTGGTTTTCGATTGCACCTTTATTTGACTTAAAGAAATCGTTCAATTCGCCAATTCCATCAGAGTTCTTTGCCAAGACTCTTTGTTTTGTAATGAATGCCGCATCCTGACTTTCGAGAGAAATCATGGTTTCGAAACGGCCCAATATTTTACCAAAATCTTCAGATTTATTGTCAGTATTGTTGATAAGATTAGAAAGGTCCTGTTGTGCTGTGCAAACAATCCAGACTTTATGACCGATTTGCGAGCCAATTTCTTCAATAATCGTCTGAAGATTCAGAAGCAGCGATGTGTTTGTTCCGATGTACTGCGATACTTCATCCATCAAAAAGATCAAACGATATTCATCATCTTTGTCCTTTAGAAAATCGTTTAACTCATCTACGAGAAATTCTATGGTGTAATCCTGAGTCGTATCTAAAATACTTGACTTTAAGGATTCACTATCAATATCAGGATCAAATTCCTGTGCAATTTGAATGACCTTGTCAAGGTATCTTCTTGCAAAACGAATCTGATTACCGACCCAGTTTTCATTAAATTGTGATTTTATTTTATCCTTAAATGAATCAAAGTTTCCGTTATTCTTGAGTGGTTTCTCCAAATAAAGTGCTAATGCGATGTTAATATTGTTGAATCCCCGGAATGCATTAAGCTGATTTAATAATACCCTTGTAATCCTCTCTTTCTCATCATACCTATCAGATACGGCATCAATGTTAAAGATAATCTCGTCAACTTTAAGTTTGTCAAGTTTAGTTAGCAGACTTTTAACCAAACCCGGATTTGGTTCATCCAAAGGATCGACCTTTTTGACTGATTCTGTAAAATTGTATAATGCTTTATCGCGGTACCTTTCTATTAAAGTATAAAAAAGGTATTTAATAAAATGCGATTTACCACTACCGTAATAGCCGCTAATCCATACCCCGGTTTTGCCTTCCTTCTTATTGGCTATCGCATCTAAAAACCGATAAACGTTTTTGGTAATTACGGGAGTGAAAACATATTCGTTAATCTCCTGATTGACGAAATACTCTTCCATTTCGCTCACAACCACTGCAGGATTGATTCTCCTGGCAATGTCCCTGTCGTATAATTTCTGAATTTTCATAATTAGTTTT
>JAUXDO010000039.1 GCA_030618315.1 Candidatus Peregrinibacteria bacterium
GCTGCAAGAGCTTTTGTTCCTGCATACGTTCCAGCATATGTTTAAGCTAATAACGGTTACCAATTTGTAACCTCGTCCTGTCTAGCGACACCTGCTGACTCTTCAGGGCGTAATTTAGCAGGTTAAGTATTTACTTTGCCGTCGGAGAAGTAAGTATCGAAAACTTTCCCGAATAAGAGATAGTGCTTTTGTTTGTTTCTATGCTATCTATTAAAATTTTAAACAGACTATGATTGTAGAAGTTTTTTGACTTCATCTTTGGACCCCGGTTCGACCCCGGGCATCTCCACCAATAATAAATTGATTTAAGAATATTAAACATGGATTTTATATTTTTGAAGTAATTCTGATTACTACTTTATAATTCAAAAATCCATGTTGGATATTCAATATTTTTAGAGTCAAACTCCTCTAAAATCATCCGGTTCTAGATTATTTGTATTTGAGTTACTGGTATCGGTTTTTTTGGTAAAAGTAGAAATAACACTGCGACCTGATCTTTTTACGACTGCGTAACCACCTGTTGTAAATGCTCCCCATATAATTCCTTTTAGGATGCCGTCGGCATTGGGACTTTCGGCGTATCCGATTATTGCGCCAATTATGATGGCAACTGTTGGACAGAATTTTGATGGAATTCCATATTGTTTAATCGCTTCTGTAATACCAACTATTGCGGCGATTTTGTATTCATCGTTCATGATTGATTGAAGATTAAAGATTGAAGATTGAAGATTCCTATTTTGAAATAGTCTTCAATTTTCAATTTTCAATGGTGTTTATTCAGGTTCATTTTTTACTATTTGATAAAATCTGTAAAATTTTACGGCGTCGCGTACGTCGTCGTCTGTGCGGATTTCGAAGAGGCGGTGTTTTAGGACGAAAGAGACTGCATCGCTTGCCCAGATAGGGATTAATATTTCATCTTCTGCCGGAGTTGGGATACCATCAGTTATTGGATTTGGGAATCTCGGCTTTGTGCGATAACTTCTTAATTCATCGAATAGCCATTGTTTCTGTATCGCTGTCCCGGGACAAGTTTTTGGCGATGCATCTCGATGAAATAATATATCCTCCTCTTTTAAATTTAGACGAATTGCCAATGATCTAATTGTTCCAAGTGCATTATATTTTGTCTGCCCTTTCCAGATTTGATTGTCATAATCACCAACTATTTCGATACCGATTGTTTGATGATTGAATGCTGCGGCATGAATTCCATCTTTTCTCATCGGTGAAAAAAGCCATATACCGTCTTCTGCAATGAACAGATGTGGACCTGCTGGCCACCCCTTTCCTTCGTAGTAACCTTTTAGACCGTTGATGGATGTTTGCCCCTGCCATTGCTCGGTTGTTGGACGCCAAGTGTGGTGTATTACAAGCTTATTGGCAGGTTTTGTGCCAAAGTAATAGTTTTTGATGTAATCCTCGAATTCGTGAACTGTGAGGCGTCTGTTTATTATTTCCACTGAGAAAAGTTAAATGGAAGTAATATTAACAAAATAAATTCCAAAGTCCAAGCACAAAGGGATTCCTCGACTCCCACTGGTCGCTCGGAATGACGATTGCCAAAGGGGTGGGGAGGGCGGATTTTCTCGTATAGAAAATCCGCCCTCCCCCAGCAGAATTGCCGTCATTCCGACTAAGCGGAGCGCATGGAGGAATCCCTCTTTTTACTGCTTGAAATTTGAAAATTCTGAATATTGTTACTTTTCTCAAAACAAATCGTATAAAGAGATGGTCAATGATATAATTTTTATAACTTAATTTTAAATATCATGAAAAAAATATCTTCATTGCTAATTGTGCTATTAGCTCTACCGATGCTCGCACAAATACATATTGTTTCATCATTAGTCCTGCCTGCATTTGCGCAATCTGATGTATTTACTGATGTGTATTCAGCACATGTAAATACCGACGCCATTGAATACCTTGAGGACAATAAAATCGTTCAGGGATATGACGATGGTACATTTAAACCTGAAAATCGTATCAATCGTGCGGAATTCACAAAAATAATTGTAGAAGCTAAATATAGTGATGCTGAGATTGATAAATGTATTTCATATAATATTGGTTCCAATTGGAGCTATGTTTATTTTCCAGATGTTCCAAAGGCTGAATGGTTCGCAAAATATGTTTGCATGGCAAAGTTAAATGGGATTATTGATGGCTACCCTGATGGTACTTTTAAACCTGCTAATTTCATTAATTTTGCTGAAGCCAGCAAAATTATTGCAGAGAGTCAGGATGTAGCTGTTGATACTTCCGGGACAAATAATGAGTGGTTTGCCGGTTATGTAAAAGGACTTGAGAACGAGGGGGCTATCCCTTCATCTGTTCAGTTTTTTGATAAAGATATTACAAGAGGAGAGATGGCTGAAACAATTTGGAGAGTAAAGGCAAATGTAGCTGATAAAGTCACAAATACCTATAACGAACTTACTTCTCCTTTTCCAAATATTCAATCTTGTTCAGCTTTAAAAGAAAAATTTGCTGAATATCAAGCATACCAGAGTCCTATGTACAGAACTTCGACCGGATCTGTCTTCTTTGACGCTCCAATGGCAACAAATACAATGGCGGTATCTGAATCTGCTGATGCTGTTAAGTCTGGTGGTGGTTCGGATGATTATTCATCAACAAATATTCAGGTAAGCGGTGTAGATGAAGCGGATATTATTAAGAATGATGGTGAGTATATTTATATGATTTAAAATGACACCATTCGTATCATAAAAGCTTATCCGGCAAGTATTATGAATGAGGTATCAACAATAACTTTTGGAGATGATAGCTTTAGACCACGTGAAATGTTTGTGGCTGATAATAAATTAACCGTTATAGGCCAATCTGCAAATTATTATGAAGTTCAACCATTAATTGAACCTGCTGAGCCGGGACTAATAGAGCCAATGATTATGCCATATTACAGAGGCAATCAGACAAAAGTATATATTTATGATATTAGTAATAGAAGCAATCCTGAACAATTAAGACATGTTAGATTTGAAGGTACTTATACTACATCAAGAAGAATCGGAGATAATATGTATTTGATTATGAATACACACCCTAATGTGTGGGCAATGGATGATACATTTCGTGGTGAAGACATGATTCCGCAATTAGTTGATGGTGAAAATGCACCTGAGCCAATGGTTGGATGTAGTGATATTCGATACTTCCCTGGATATGGCATGCCAAGATATTTGGTAGTAGCATCTATTCCTCTTGATGATCCTGATGGAAAAATCGATAGAGATGTATTTTTAGGAAGCAGTGAAAACGTGTACTCATCCCAAACTCATCTATATGTTGCTTCAAGTAGGGTTAATTATGACAGATATTCTGATTGGGATTGGAGTCATGACAGAACTAAAACAAATATCTATAGATTCTCTTTAGACGATGGGAATGTTGAATTTAAAGCAAAGGGTGAGGTTCCCGGACGTATTCTGAATCAGTTCTCAATGGATGCTTACAAAGATTACTTCCGCATTGCAACTACAATAGGTAATTCATGGAGTAGTACAAATCCATCCACAAATAATGTTTATGTTTTAAATCAGGAGATGGAAACTGTCGGATCACTTGAGGATTTGGCACCGGGAGAGAGGATTTATTCTACAAGATTTATGGGTGACAGGCTTTATATGGTGACATTTAAACAGGTTGATCCGCTATTTGTAATTGATTTAAAAACTCCAACTAATCCAAGAGTTCTTGGTAAATTAAAGATTCCAGGATATAGCGATTATCTGCATCCATATGATGAAAAACATATTATTGGAATAGGAAAGGATACTGATGAAACTGAAAAAGGCGGAGTATTGATGCAGGGTATGAAACTCGCACTATTTGATGTTTCTGACGTTGCAAATCCTATACAAAAGTTTACTGAAACAATTGGTGATAGGGGAACAGATTCTGAGCTTCTTAGAAATCACAAAGCATTATTATTTGATAAAAATAAAGAGCTTCTTGCATTCCCAATTCGTATTCAGAAAAAAGTTACACCAGAGGAATTAGAATGTACAAAATATACATACAGCTCTTGTCCAAATCTTTGCTATAAAAGATGTATTCCTTCTGAATGTACAACAAATACCGAAGGCTATGCAGAGTGTACAGATGACTGTGACGGGCTTGGAAGCTGTACCGCTCCAAGCTATGACAGGTATGAAACTGAATTTTCCGGTGCAATTGTTTACAATCTTAATCTAACTAGTGGCTTTACTGAAAAAGGAAGAATTAGCCATTACAGTGCAGAAGATATTTTGAAAATGGGAGACTCATGGCCATATAATTGGGAGAAGCAGATTCAGAGGATAGTTTATATTGGAGATTATCTATATACAATTTCACAAGACATGGTTAAAAGTAGTACAATGGATGATGCAGAAGAAGTTAGTTCTATAACCATTGATTAATATGTTAAATTGGCTCAAAAATATTTTAAGTCGGGAAAAGACTTCCAAAAAGGAAAAAACTCTTTCCGCAATCATTGCCTTTTGCTATGTGGGAGTTCTGGGTTATGCAGGTAGTGTTACGCCTGGAAATTGGTATGAAGCACTGGCAAAACCAACGGCAATGCCGCCTAACTATGTTTTCAGCATTGTGTGGCCAATATTATTTGTCTTGCTTGCTGCCTCTGCATACTACGTTTGGAATCACTACAAAACTAAATTCAGAAGAAATTTCTACGCAATACTTTATGCGATTAATGGTGTTTTGATTTATTTTTGGTCTCAACTATTCTTTGGTCAGCAAAATATAATCGGCGCTTTATATGTGATTATCGGCATTATTATTGTTTCGGAGCTGATGATTCTGGTTGCCTTTGCGAATAGAAAAAGCGCCGCCTATTTTCTTATGCCATATTTACTATGGATTCTATTTGCTACCTATTTGAATGCTAGTATTTTGGTTTTAAACTAATGCAACGAGAGTCGAAAATCTTCGGAAAAGACGTCGTACTTAATATGCGAAATGATGGTGATCTAGCTATTGCAAACGAACTGTTTTTGGATCATCAGTACAGATTTTGTGATGAAGTTATTAAAAAAGCTAAAGACTGTGTAATCGATATTGGAGGACACCTTGGCTTTTTTAGCTTGTATGCATCGGTTCTTAATTCAGACGTGCCAATTTATTCATTTGAACCCCATATCGGCAATTATGAAATACTAAAACAGAACTTAAAAAATAATCGAATTAAAAATGTAATCTCAAAACAATTAGCTGTGTCGGATAAAGTTGGAGAAGATGAATTACAAATATCAAAAGAAGATTTAAATCATGCATTAATTGATCCGATTGAGCCAACTGGGGAGATTCAGAAGGTTCAGACAACGACACTGAAGAGAATATTCAGTAAAAATGATATTGGACATTGTGATCTTGTTAAAATCGACTGTGAAGGCGCTGAATTTGCGCTTATTTACGCCGTTCCCGACGAAATCTTGGATAGGGTATCAAATATATTTTTAGAGTATCACGATTGGATAAAAGGAGAAAATTCCAATGAATTAAAACAATTTTTGGAGAAAAAAAGATTTAAAGTTGAAAAGTATCCGAATAATAAAATGAAGGAACTTGGATTCCTTTGGTGTTGGAAATAATTTAAAAAATACCGGCGCCTTGCATAACAAAGCGCCGTGTATTCCTTAAAATCAATCACAATTCATGTTGGTGGTTGTAGCAAAGTGAGAAAACTACGGAATCCGAACTTAATCTCGCTGAATACCGTTTGTCGCCCCAACTTTGTAAGAAGAAACAGGTTGATGACTACTGCATAACCGATGCTGAGTACCAACAACCAGGAATAGGAGGTCAGGCAAATATCCAACCAACTGTATCCCATGTACTGGTTCAGCAATGTGAATACCCCTACGAGAGGTACCGACATGATACACATGACAAGCATCATTCCTGTCACACGACACACGCCTCTGTCATTTATGTTGTCTACTTTTGTCATTACAAACCCTTTCTGCTGTGAAGCAGGTAAGCCTTTTTATCCCACTATCGGGCAATCAGGCATAATACCTACAAAATTTTAAAGAACATTTATATTGTAGCAATATTATTGTTTTTGTCAACTACAAGTAGTTGGGGTTTTTGTGGTGTTACAAAAAAATAATGATTAATTACTGAAGGCGAGACGTCGACGTCTCGCCTTCAGGTTATAATTTTTGTTTCCACCACACAACAATCAATCTATAATCAATTCATGAAATCTTATAATAAAGACCTATACAAACTTTTCAACGAAATTGCTGACCTTATGGGAATAATGGGGGAGGGGTTTTTCAGAACACGTGCGTATAGGGAAGGTGGAAGGGTTTTGATGGAGGAAGCGGATCCGATTACCAAGAAAAATGCCAGTGAGGATGAGTTTTTGGGAATTCATAGAATTGGAGGAGCTTTGGCAAATAAGATGATGGAATATATTGATACGGGAAAGATTGAATTTTTGGAAGAGCTAAGGAGAGAGGTTCCAAAATCGGTTAGAGATATGTTACAGATTCCCGGGATTGGACCTGGGAGAGTTCGCAAATTATATTTTATGTCGGGGATTGGCTCGAAAAAAGAGCTTATTAAAATGGCTAAAACTGGCGAATTGATCGCTTTACCTGGATTTGGGAAAAAGACGATTGATAAAATTGTTCTTGCAATTGAAACCGACCAGCAAAAAAAGAAAAAGCACAAGAGAGCGGACGTTTTATCTATCGCAAAAAAATTAATTAGAGAAATTAAAAAGATTAAAGGAGTTAAAAAAGCAGAGATTGCCGGTAGCTATCGGCGTGAGAAAAAGCTACTTGGTGATTTGGATATGCTTGTAGTCGGACCTAAATCTGTTACATCAAAAGCTGAGAAAAAGATTCTAAAAATGTTCCCGGATCATACAATGCTGGCAAGTGGTGACACAAAAGTTTCATTGATTATTAATCCGGATGGGCTACAAATTGATGTTAGATTTGTGCCGGAAGAGAGCTATGGATCTGCGCTTTTGTATTTCACAGGCTCAAAACATCACAATGTAATGATGCGCAGAGTCGCAATTGCAAAAGGATATTTGCTTAATGAATACGGACTGTTTAAGGATGGTGAATATGTTGCTGGTGAGACTGAAAAAGAGATTTATGTTAAATTGGGTTTGGAGTTCAAGGAGCCAAAAAACCGTAAATAATTGTTATTTTTATTTTTTGAATTATAATGGAGTTGCTGGGACATACGATACTTGCCATTATTTTTTCTACAAATCAATTATAAGGGAATCTTATTATTCTTACCCCGCCGTGGCGGAGTAAGTGCGGATACCCACCCTGCCTGCCGGCAGGCAGGCTAGACAAACATGGGATAATAATTGTGGCAGTAGTCGGTGTTTTGGCGGTATATACTTAATTTAATTAGTAACTCAGCTCGATTCTTCTTTTTTCATTGGTTAATTTTTCGCGCACAAAAATAACGATTCTGCTAAAATCGTTTGGTGAAATTAAATTAATTTTTTCATACATTTCGTTCGATCCTGACCTTTTAGCCTCCCCTATAATTGATAACCAAATTACTTCTGAATTAATTTTAAATGTTTTATTTATTGTTAGTCTGATTTTGTCGATTTTATCAATCGCCTCGATTACAAACTCTAAAAGAGTTTGTATTACATCTTCCGGCAAGGTTTGCTCAAGCCCCTCACAATTTTGCCTTCCTAAAATTTTACTGGCATCCGAAAGATCAGTTCCACTATTCATTGAATCAAGCATTCTTAATGATGCTCCATAAATATCATGCATATATACCTCCCCACTATCAATCTTTAATTCAGGCGCAATATCGGAGAATCTTCTGCAATTTTGGAGGCGACAGCACATAGATAAAATAACTTATTCGATTTTAAATATATATCACTTGCAATATTTTACAACATAATACTTACTAAGTTTGTATGAACTTTAGCATGCAGTACTTGCTTTTTTGCTCTTTTTTTGGTATAATAAAATGAACTATAGAACCTAATTTTCTAAAACTCGAAACTCTAATTACTGAAAATCGAAAAAAATCACAAATCTTAAATAAAATATCATGCCTACAAAAACAAAAATAGACCCAAAGGTGGCTAAAAAGAAACTAACAAATAATCCTGTTAGCAAAGCTGCTAGTGACGTGTTTGCAAAAATAAAAGCGAAGACCGGTATTAGTCAGGAGAAAGTTGATGCCTGGCAAAAAAGCTGGCTTGCAATGCCAAAGACAAGAAAGAAATATGAATACTTACAAGATGCTCCGCAAGTTGTAGGCGAAGAAATGATTGCCATGAGTAATGATATTATCGATTTTGTTCAGGGTAAACATGGTGGGCAGTCAAATGTATTTAAAAACATGAAGGCTGAATTTAGTGCAATGTTTAAAGACCCACTTGGATTTTTTAAGGCAAAATTAGAAAAAGGGAGGGCTACAGCTATATCTCTAAAAGAAAAGGCACAAGCCGGAATGAATAAAGCGAAAAAAGGTGCTATTAAGGCCAAAGATGTAGCTGGTCAAGCTAAGGCAAAAGCTGAACAAGCTAAAGCAATGGCGAAGAAAGCAAAAGATGTAGCTAAAAAGGTCAATAAATAAACTTCCAAAATGGTTGAACAATCAAAAGAAAAATCTCCACAAGAGATACAGGAGGAAGCTATAGTTTTTATGGCAGATTTGTCTTTCAGGAATCCTAATGTTTCATTATTTAGTCTATCTTTACCAAAAAATTCTCAATTTGTTGACTTAAGGAAGGACTTAAAGCCAGAAGGGGTATTTAAGAAATTGAGTTTTTATGAAATTGAATATGTCAATCTACCATCCGAATTAAAAGGGGGGCTTGAAAATGATAGAAATTTACTCGGACATCCACTGTCTAAAGGAAAGAGTGGGAGAATTAATCCAAATACCAAAATATTTCGAAATAAAAAAGGAGATGTTTTTTATTTCATCGAAGATAATGGTGATGAAACTTACTCCTGGTCAAGAGTTCAAGAGTCTGATCAGGGATATAAAGTACAGGAAATTAATAAAGATAATAATATTGGCGGGATTCTTAAAAGATTTGCTTTTAATGAGATTATGCATTCTCAAGCACCACATTTTTTCCCATATTTAACAAAAAACGACAAACCTTCAAGGCTTATTGCTGATGCACATATTACTGCTGCCAAGGAAACTCGTGATGCTACAGATGAAATTATTGGTTTAGCTTAATTAACGTAATGATCCGCCACGGCGGAACGATACGACGAAATGGCTTTTTAATAGTGCTCAAGTGTTATGTGCTTTTATAATAGGTAACACTTTAAGCACTTACTGCTTGAGCACTTACCACTTTGGATGGTATCGTTATTTCGTCATATCGTTATTTCGTAAATAAGTAAAATGAAAATAAGTTTAGACTGGATTTCGGATTACGTTGATATTACCGAAAAGGACAATGAAAAAATCAAAGAAGTGATAACTACTAACGCAGCTGAGATTGAAACAATGGAAAAGCAAGGTGATCATTTGGAAAATGTTGTTGTTGGAAAAGTTATTGAGATTAGTAAGCATCCAAATGCTGACAGTCTTGTTTTAACTAAAGTAAATGATGGAAAGGAAAATATTCAGGTTGTTTGTGGCGGTTCTAATTTAAAAGAGGGGATGCTGGTTGCTTTTGCGAAGATAGGAGCTGTTGTTAAATGGCATGGTACAGACGTGGTTAAAATGGAGAAAGCAAAGATTCGTGGTGAGGAAAGTTTTGGAATGATATGTACAAGTGCGGAGATTTCTTTGGAGGAAATGTTCCCCGCAGAACATGACCATGAAATTGTGGACCTGAGCCACTTGGATTTGAAAGTCGGTGCACCACTTGCTGATGCATTAGGACTTAGTGATGTGGTATTGGATATTGATAATCACGCGATTACTAACCGTGCGGATTTGTTTTCACATCGTGGTATTGCGAGGGAGTTTGTGGCAAATGGTTTGGGTAAATGGAAAAAAAATTCTGAAGGCGCACAAACGTTTGAGCGCATTCAGAATTCTTCCCC
>JAUXDO010000042.1 GCA_030618315.1 Candidatus Peregrinibacteria bacterium
GGTGCGGATCTCGAAAATCTGATAAATGAATCTGCAATACTCACCGCTAAAAAGAATAGATCTAAGATTAAACATTCTGACCTTGAACAATCGATTGAAAAGGTAAGCCTTGGACCTGAAAAGAAATCACGAAGACTTACTGATGAAGAAAAAAAAATCACTGCCTATCATGAAGTGGGACATGCACTGGTTGGTAAACTGCTCCCAGGTTGCGACCCTGTTCACAAAGTTTCGATTATCAGCAGAGGTATGGCACTTGGTGTTACATGGTTCTTGCCGGAGGAGGATAGGCACTTAAAATCAGTTTCTAAATTTAAAGATGAACTTTGTTCACTGCTTGGTGGATATGTATCTGAAAAACTGACTTTTGGCGAAGTAACAACCGGAGCCAGTAGTGATTTACAGCGAGCAACTGAAATAGCCCGAAGCATGGTAATGGATTACGGCATGAGCGAAGATTTCGGTCCCGTTATATTCGGTCAAAAATCTATGGCCAGATTCCTTGGTGCAGATCTTGGCACTAAGCCAAATTACAGCGAAGAAGTTGCCGCTAAAATCGATGCATCTGTATCGAAAATAATCAATGAAGCAACAGACAGAACTTCAAAGATATTAACGGATAATAAAGCTTTGCTTAAAAAGATATCTGAAGTTTTGCTTAAAAAGGAAGTGCTGGATAAAAAGGAGTTTAATAAATTCTTCCCAAATGCTTCGCAAGGCAAAGGAAAAGGCAAAGGCAAGGGGTCTAAATAATTTCTGATTTGTTAGTTTTGGTTTGAAATGTTCTCCAATAGGGTTACACTTGAATCACTTGATCCCGCTTAGCGGGACCATCGTGATTCATCCTCATTTCACTTGGCCTTACGGCTCGCGTTCCATTCGGAGCGTGTAACTCGCTACTACATATGAAAACAATTTTCAAAAATAAATCAGTGGCGAATACTATTTCAATTACCGAACCGGAAATTGAGAAAAGTGAAGTTGGTAAAACACCTGATGGATTTGGACAATTGCCTATTGATGTACTTGAAAATAATAAAGAGATATTGATTATTGCTCCTCTTGCAGGAGTGGATCTTGATGATGCTGAGGTTGTTATTAATAACGATGTGCTTACAATTCGCGGAAAACGTGAAGCTGATGAAGGTCTTATCGGTCTTAAAAGAAAGGATTATTTTGTTCAGGAATGTTATTGGGGCGAGTTTGCCAGATCAGTGATATTGCCACCCAATGTCGATACTCAGAGGATTGAAGCCACTCAGAGAGAGCATATTCTTTATATAAAGATTCCGAAGAAGATTAATATATCGATGAGAATTGTTAAAATAAAAACTAAATAGATTCTGTAGATTTCTGTGGACTTTCTATAGAAAATCAATTGAATATCTACAGATTATCAAAAGAATATCAACCGAAGCATGATAAAAAAAGCAGTCCTACCCGTAGCGGGAATTGGCACCCGATTTTTGCCAGCCACAAAAGTTGTTCCAAAAGAACTGCTTACTATTGTTGATAAACCTGTGATTCAGTATTTGGTGGAAGAGGCTATTGATAGCGGTATTGAAGAGATTATTTTTGTGATTTCGAAAGATAAGGAGCTTATACGTGATCATTTTTCACCAAAACCGGAGCTGGAGAAACTGCTGAGAGATAGAGGAAAAACTGAAGCCTTAAAACAAGTTGAACCGATTCATAAAATGGCTAAGTTTACATATGTTTATCAGGACGAACCACTTGGTGACGGACATGCTGTTCTTCAGGCTAAAGATGCTGTTGGGAACGAGTCTTTTCTGGTTTTATTCGGTGACGATATAATCAAAGGTGATGTTCCTGCCGCAAAGCAGTTAATCGATAATTTCCATGGAGAAGCTATTATGGCGGTAGAGCGGGTTAATAGGGATGACATTCCGTCATATGGAATAATCGATCCGGGAGAAGAAAACGGAAATCTTATTGAGGTAAAAAGCTTAATTGAAAAGCCCAGCCCCGATGAAGCACCTAGCGACTTAGGAATAATCGGTAAATATGTTTGCCCACCAGAGATTTTTGATGCGATACAGAATTCTCCTCATGGCAAGGATGGCGAGCTTAGGCTTGTTGACGGCTTGCTTCTCCTTTCTAAAACTCAGAAGATCTGGGCAAATTTGGTTGAGGGTGAACGTTTTGATACAGGTAAAGCCAGAGGTCTTGTTGCTGCTAATAATGCGTTTCTTAGCGGTTAGCGATTAGCGGATAGCGGATAGCTCAAAAAGCTTACCGCTAACCGCTAGCTACTAACCGCTTATTGCAAATCTCATTGATTTAAACATAAAAAACCTGTAAAATGGGATAACAGTAAACAAGAAAAATTATGAATGATGATAATAAAAATCAGGAATTGGATAACGAGATAGATGAAGCTCTCAGTAATATTGAAGAATTAAAACTTAGTGGCAGTCACAAGGAATCTATTAAGGAGGCTGAAAAATTGTTATGTGATGATCCGAATTGTGTTTCTGCGCTTGAAGAAATTGCTGATAATTATGTTAGCCTGGATCAATTTGATAGAGCTGAAAAGGCTTGCGAAAGAGCTTTAAAGCTAAATGAAAAAAGCTATACCGCCAAGTATATACTTGGCTTTATTTCTTCGCATAAACAGGATTGGCCAAAAGCTATAGGCTTTTTAAAGTCATCAAATGATATTCATTCCAACAATCCTGAAATTTTAAGATGTTTAGGGTGGGCTATGTTTAACAGTAAAAAAAGAACTCAGGGAATTGTGATTCTGGAAAGGGCACTTAATCTCGATCCTGACAACAGCTTGACCCTTTGTGATCTTGGAATTTGCTATCTGCAAACCAAAGACTTTGAAAAATCTGTTGAACTTTTAAAGCACGCAATGGATATCGATCCTGATAATAAAAGGATTAGAGACTGCTACGATGCCGCAAAAGGATTTAAGGATAGATACTTGAAAATGAATAAATAGAATATTTCTGATTTCAGATTTCGGATTTCAGATTCGATTCTGGATTTTGTATTCCAGATGTTGTATTTTTTATATGTGCAATTATTAATTCTTAATTTTAATCAGAAATCAGAAATCAGAAATCAGAAATAGTAATGGGTTTTGGTACATTCGATGGTCTTCATCCAGGTCATATGTATTTTTTAAGACAGCTTGCCGTGCTTGGTAATGAACTTTTTGTTGTGATAGCCAGAGATAGAAATGTTAAGAGGATTAAGGGTAAAAAGCCACATTGCAACGAAAAAGACAGGCTAAAAGCTATGAGTAAGATTAAATTTATCAATCGCACTTTAATGGGGCATGCAACTGATTATTATCATCTGATAAACAAATTCCAGCCAGATACCATAGGGCTTGGATACGATCAAAAAGCGGACATCGATGATCTTCAGAAAAAATTTCCAAATATTAAAATTATCAGACTGAAGGCATTAGAGCCAGAGAAGTATAAATCTTCCTTATTAAGGACTAAGAAATAAGGACTATGGACTAAGCTGTTATTGGCTTATTTCCTACTTAATCCTTATTTCTTAATCCTTAGTCCTTTTTGTTGTATCTCACAGTCAGTTCTGATAAACTGAATTTAGTAAAACAAAACAAAAATAAATGCTCAGGGGAAAACTAAAAAAACAATTCATCTGGATTAAACGAGTGCTTAGGAATGCCTGGCATAGTTTTATGCGTAATAAAATTCTTTCTATTGCGACTATTCTGATTATTTCGCTGATGCTTTTTGTCTTTAATCTTGTTTTGGCTCTTAGTTATGCCACTGATTCTGTGATAACAAATGTTGGAGAAAAGCTGGATGTTAGCGTGGAGATAAATCCGGAAGTGGAAAATTATACAATCCAGACATTTACTGAAACTCTACGCAAAAATTCAGATATTAAGGAAGTGATTTACATAAGCAAAGAGGAGGCGCTGAGCCGTTTCGGATCGAAATATCCAAATGTGATTTCATTTTTAGACCATCATAAACTGCAGAACCCGTTGCCGGATGTTGTTCGGATAGTTAGTGCTGATATAGCTAATAATAATTCGATAATTGCATACCTTGAGCAACCCGAATTCGAACGAATTGTTAATCAGCAGAAATTAAAGCTTAATCTTGAGCAGAAAAGCCGTAATGAAAAGATATTAAACATTACTACTTTTATTAAAAAGACCGGAATATGGCTGAATATCATATTTGCTCTGGTCGCTGTTTTGATTATTTTCAACAGTATCAATATAAACATTCACACTCATAAAAACGAAATCCGCATAATGAAACTGGTCGGAGCTAAACGAAGTTTTATTCGCGCCGGATTTATTTTTGAAGGGATTTTTATTGCAGTTATCGCGCTTTTAATAAGTGTAGGATTCGCCAAATTAGTTCTCAGTTATCTGGCCACAAACCTCGTCGGTATTATCAGTAACGAAAATCTGCTCGCAGGAATGAATGCGATTCTTCTTCATTTTCAGGATAAATTCTGGCTTACACTTGGCTGGCAATTACTGGCTGCGATAGGTGCCGGAGTGCTTAGTAGCTATTTGGCTATTGAGCTTTATTTACGGAAGAAACATTTATAGTTCTTCGTGCTTAGTTCTTAGAACTTCACGAGGCACTAAGCACGAGGCACTAAGCACTAAATAAATGAACAAACACATCAAAACCGAAGGGGTTATCCTAAGACGTATCAACCTAAACGATGCGGATCAGATTGTGACTGTGATTACGAGGGATTTGGGGAAAATAAGCTGTATGGCAAAAGGAAGCAGACGAACTAAGAGTAAGTTCTGCGGGAGGCTGGAGATGTTTTATCAGGTAAAAGTTACCGCTTTTCAGGGTAGAAATTTGGGATATCTGGACGAAGCTGAACCAATTCATCATAGAGAATTTCATGATGCCTGCCTGCGAAGCAAAAGCATTCTATTCTACATAGCAGAGCTGACTAATAGGCTGATTCAGGATGAACAGCAAATTGATGGTGCGTATGAATTGGTATTGGATGCGCTTGATCAAATCGATAAGAATAATAACAAGAGCGAACTCGTTCTATACGCGTTTACAATCAGATTACTTGGTCTGCTTGGGTTTATGGCACCGTGGGATAAATGCGCACGCAGTAATGTAAAATTAAACCTATCAGACCCTCTGTTTTTGAATCTTCACGACGGAAGCGTAGTAAGAAGCGGTTACAATTCATCAGCTGATTCACGCTTGACTCCCCCACTTATCAAATGGGTAAACTACATGCAAAAAGCACCTTTTTCGAATGTTGTTAAAGTTGCACCTAATAAAGGAGAAAGAACTCAGGTATGGTTTTTGATAAAAACAATGCTGGAAAATATCCTCAACAGTCCGATTAAATCTGAGGAGTTTTTGAGTATGGTAGGGTAATTATTTCGGATTTCGGATTTCTGATTCCCATTTTACATTTTGCATTTAGTATTTATATTTAACAATTATTATTTTTTAATCTTTATATCATGATGCATTTTGGATACATGGGAATGGGAATAGAATTTATTATTCTCAAACTTTTCTGCCTTACGTTCTTTCTTGGTATTATCCTATTTATGGTCTGGGCAATCCGCACACTTAATAAGAAACAACTCAAGAAATGGGTTGTAGGAATGCTTTTAATCGGCCTAGTTGGGATGATTGCCAGCTCTCTTCTATTAGCTAAGAATAAAGACAGTGTTAAATGGGAAGAATGGAAAGCTGATAAATTTGAGATGATGATGAAGTAATTTTAGGCTCTTGAGGTCTAATCCTACTTATCTCTTGCGGTAAGATGTATTAGTTCTGGCGGTATTTTGCGAACACTTACCGTACTTTCACCTTCTATTATTAATTTCACAAGCCTGTGAAGGCCATCAAGGGTTAACCATTTATCCTTCTTATTTCTCATAATATCAAGTGGAAAAGAGGTGTTACTATTTTTAATCCTGTCGCGATGATCAGGATATTTATCTAAATTCTGAATAACCTCGCGTGGAGTAATAATTATGTCACCTTGTTCGTTTTCCCAAAAAGGGATATTTAATATCCACAATAATTCATCCATAGACATTTCTTCCGTTGGGACATCTAATGCCCATAACTTTTTATTATCCCTCCAAAAAGGCAAATCAAACGAGTTCTCTTCATGCCGTGGATCAACATAAATTTCTCTGTCTTCTGCCGATGATGGAGGTTCTGACGATTCAATCATATTTGTATTATACTTTGTATTTTATTTTTGTCAATATATTAAATAATTTGCATTTCAGTGTAAATCTGATAATATTTCTCTTGTCCAAAAAACACCTTGCGGGTGTAGCTCAGTTGATTAGAGCGCTGCCTTGCCATGGCAGAGGTCGAGGGTTTGAGTCCCTTCACCCGCTCCAGAAAAAGCAACAGTTGCATTTGCAGCAACAGCAACGGTTTCTTTTTTTATTGCGGAACTCTGGAAAGCTCACATACTAAATCATAATTATCATCCGGAGCGATACGGTTAAAAGATTTGTGACCGCATTTTTGGCAGATATGGACTATTCGTGTCCCCTTTTTTTTGTTTACCTCTATGCCAATCGGGACCATTAACCCAAGACAATCATTTGCTCTGTCACCAGGTACTTCTAAATCAACATGCAGACTAAATAAGCAAAACGGACAGTGGTTACGACAGCTCCCACCGGTATGTTTACCGACTTTCTTTTTGCACGCTTTGCACGTGAAGCCTTTGTTTTCCTGAATCATGTTTTTACGAATGTGCATTCTTATTACTTTATTACAAAATTTAAAATTACAAAGGCATTCTATTACAAAATTACAAAATTGAAAATTATTTTATATGATAATCGGTAAATATCAAATTAAATCTTACTTCCGAATGCGACAATTATTATTATCGCCTTCAGTGGGTTGATTTAATTGCGATAAAAACCAATCACAAATTTATCTTGTAATCTTGTAATAAGTTACACGTTGAACTTGAAGTGCATCACATCCCCATCCTGCACCACATATTCCTTACCTTCCATTCTCATTTTGCCAGCGTCCTTCGCCTGCAATTCACCACCTAAATCTACGTAATCTTGATATGCGATTGTTTCTGCTTTTATAAATCCTCTTTCAAAATCAGTGTGAATTACACCTGCTGCTTTTGGTGCAGTATCACCTATTTTCATAGTCCATGCACGAGTTTCTTTTGGTCCGGCTGTAAAGTATGTCTGCAAACCAAGCAAGCGATATGCGGACTTTATTACGGCATTAAGACCGCTTTCTTTTAGTCCCAATTCAGCTAAATATTCCTGAGCCTCCTTATTGGAAAACTCCACTAAATCTTCTTCAACTTTCGCGGAGATTGGTAATATTTCTTCATGCTCACCCAAATTCATATCTTTTTTGACTTTTTCAGCATCAAAATCAGCTAATTGATTCTCTTTTATGTTTGCGATGTATAGAAAAGGCTTATTTGTTAATAAATGGAGAGTTTTTACATATTCAATATCGTCATCGGAAAAATCCATATTGATTACCAGCTTTTCTGATTCCAATGTTTCTTTGATTTTTTGCAAGATGGATACCTGCCGAATGGCGTCTTTATCTCCGCTTTTTGTCTTCTTTTCCGTTTCGGACAGGCGTTTTGAAATTGTGTCCAAATCGGCCAAAATCAGTTCAAGATGAATAACATCCATATCTAGTTTTGGGTTTATCCCACCGTGAACGTGAGTAATATCCGGGTCTTCGAAGAATCGGATTACCTGAGCAATTGCATGACATTCACGAATATTTGCTAGGAATTTATTACCAAGCCCCTCCCCTTCTGAGGCACCTTTTACAAGGCCTGCGATATCCACAAATTCGACGACTGCCGGAATAGTTTTTTCAGGATTTACCAACTCTGTAAGCTTTGTCAGACGGGCATCCGGGACCTCTACAATGCCCACATTAGGGTCGATTGTACAGAACGGGTAATTCTCTGCTGAAGCACCTTTTGTACGCGTTAAAGCGTTAAATAAGGTTGATTTTCCTACATTTGGTAAGCCGACGATACCTATCTTTAATGACATTGAGTTTTATTTAAATTGTGAGATTACGATACTACAAACTTGAAAATGAGAAAAGGGATTCCTCGGCTACGTAAACTTCGCTCGGAATGACGATTGCCTATGGGGTAGGAAGGCGGATTTTTCCAAAGAAAAAATCCGCCTTCCTAAAAGAATGATGTCGTCATTTCGAGCGACCAACGGGAGTCGAGAAATCCCTTCATTGCTTAATCAAACTCCACGCCTCCCTCAGCTCCTTCACCGTCAACTGCCCCGGAGCGGATGATTTGGTTTTGGATATCGGAGCGAACATTATTGTGCCACCAAGTGTTGGTGTAAGGATTCTTGAAAGTGCACCTTTCTTACCCATCGCGATAATTATGTGAGGGATTTTTTTGGATTGGAGGTGCTTTGCAAGCGCAATTACCTGAACTGTATCGGCATAAGATTTTGCCATTACTGATATTTTGACGATATCCGCTCCCGCCTTTTTCATCTCCTCCGCCTTTTTGAGCATTGATGTGAGTGTCGGAGTTTTTTTGAAATCGTGAAACGAAAATATTATTTTCGAATTTCTAATATCTAATTTCGAATTTCTAAACGAAAAAGGTACATCTATGTAATCAGCACCATGCCTTAAGGAGTCAGATAAAGTTTCAATTAACTCCTTGTTTGTACCTTTAAACCTGCCTTTTTCAGCTGGTTTTTTGCATACGCAGATGACTGGAAGTGGCTTATTCTTGAGCAAATCGGCAATATTCAGATCTTTTATATGATCGAGCCATATCTCCGCCATATCAGCGTGTTTTTTTGCCAAAATCAGAGCTTTTTTTGCTTCTTTCATGGTTCTGACTTGGATTGGAATGCAGATTTTCATAACAAAAAATTACGAAATAACGATACTACAAATCTGCCAAAACTTGAAATTTGAAATTCGCCTATTATAGAATCCCTATTTAAAACCCCCTGCCTATTATAGAACCCCCTACACAATAATCCATTCAACCACCCCCTTGTCAGGGGGAAACAGGATGCTTGTATTTTGGTATTGTAGAATGTTCTTATCCCCAATCACCAATATAAGTACCTTAAAAGCCCCCTGATAAGGGGGTTGGGGGTTCTATAATAGGATAAAGGGGTGAAGGGGGTTTTTATATGGGCAAATTTCAAATATCGTCATTTCGTTTAATATTCCTTGACAATTACGCCTTTTTAGTCTATAATCCTCACCAAGCTTTATGCTCGGGACGTCCCGATTTCGGGCGTTTATGTTCTTGTACAGCTAAGGGATTATAAATTCTCAATAGAGCCTGTTCCAAATTCTTTAATTGCATTCGGTGACGGGTGCTTTGTGAATATATATTTTTACGTATCAAAAAATTTTCCTGCCAATGGTGGGATTTTCGCTTCGAAAGAAGCAGCAAAGGAAAAGAAAAATGTACAATCTGTCAAAAAAAATGTGTGGACTGATGGTTATTGCACTCATTATGGCATTCGCCATGCCGACGCTTGCTGCCAAACATAAGGCTAGCAAAAGGGCTAAAAAAATA
>JAUXDO010000067.1 GCA_030618315.1 Candidatus Peregrinibacteria bacterium
ATCATTTATCATTTATCATTTATCATTTATCATTTTATAGGTTTTTTTCATTTTAATCTTGTAATAATTAATCTTGTAATCTTGTAATACGTTAGTATAATTGAGTCTGTGTGTTTTTATATAATTAACCCAAAAATAAAATGAGTGATGACGATTATCAATTCGAAGATGTAGATTCTAGTTCGACTCCTGTAGTTGAAAATACAGAACCAACACCGCCTGCCTCAAATGGAAATGGTGGCTATGCAACTGAGTTATTTTCTAAACAAATAAAAGCTAAATTTAGAACTTTTTTTGTAGATTTAAAAGAAAGTACTAACGGAAAATTTGTAAAAATCAGTGAAAAAAGCAATGGTAGAAAAAGTACAATAATGATGGATGCGGAAGATGTGCCTGCAATGATTGAGGCTTTGCAGGAGATACAAGGGCAAATTTGAGATTTGTGATTTGAGATTTTTGATTTTAATTGCAAACAAAACCCCATCGAATGTTATCCCACTAAACGGGATTGCTTGCGATGGGGTGTTTTTTTATCAATCTCAATTCTCAAATCTCAAATTCATCTTATTTCGCTACATCAACAGCTCTCATTTCCCGTATGACCTGTACTTTAATAGTACCAGGATATGCCAGGTCGGCTTCTATCTTTTTGACTATATCGTGGGATAGCTGAATTGCTTTTATGTCATCAATTTCGTCTGGTTTTACAAATACACGAATTTCTCTTCCTGCCTGAATTGCGTAACATTTATCAACGCCTTCAAATTCAAGCCCGAGGTTTTCAAGCTCTTGTAGTCTCTTTAAATATGTTGCTAGTGTTTCACGTCTTGCACCAGGTCTTGAGGCAGAAATTGCGTCGGCAGCGTGTATTATCATTGCTTCAGCAGTTTTCATTGGGACTTCTTCATGATGAGCTTCTGCAGCGTGTACTATTTCTTTAGATAAACCATATTTTCTCAATATCTCAGCACTTATAAGGGCATGACTGCCTTCAATTTCGTGATCTACAGCTTTACCAATATCATGCAGGAAGCCAGCTGTTTTTGCTACGGTAGCATCAGCCCCGATTTCCGTTGCTATGTGTGCCGCAATGTATCCAACCTCCATACTGTGCTTAAGTACATTTTGGCCGTAACTGGTACGAAATCTTAAACGTCCGATTATTTTGATTAAGTCTGGATGTAGTCCGGTTATACCCATTTCATAAGTAGCTTTTTCACCAAATTCTTTCATCATTTGATGAACTTCTGCCTTTGTTTCTTCAACGACCTGTTCAATTCTTGCCGGTTGGATTCTTCCATCTTCAACTAGTTTTTCCAAAGATCTTTTTGCGACATATCTTCTTACAAGATCGAATCCTGAAATCATGATTGCATTTGGAGTGTCATCTACAATTACATCTACACCTGTTAAGTGTTCAAATGCATTTATATTTCTGCCCTCTCTGCCAATAACACGGCCCTTAATATCGTCATTTGGAATAGTAACCATTGTCTGCGTTGCCTCTGAAGTTACATCGGAAGCAATTTTTTGAATGGCTTGCGCAATAATGTTTTTTGCGTCTTTCTTGGCATCTTCTTTAATGTCTTGCTCCATGTGGTTGTAGTACGAAACTATTTCATCTTTATAATCTCGTTCAATATTTTCAAGAAGCATTTTTTGAGCATCTTCTTTGGAAAGTTTAGTTATTTCGGATAACTTTTCTTCCTGCTCTTTATATAAAGCTTCAGTTTTTTCTTCCTGAATTTTTAATAATTCCTCTTTTTTTAAATAATCTTCTTTTATCTTTTCAATTTCAGTTGTCTTCTTTTCAAGTACGTCTTCTTTTGAAATAAGTCTTTCTTCCTGTTTTTCTAACTGTAATCGAATTTTACGCTCTTCTTTTTTTGATTCTTCGATAATTTCGAGTGCTTTGTTTTTGGCATCTAGAATTTTTTCTCTTAGTTTATTCTCGGCTAGGCTAGCTTTGTGTTCCATGTCTGAAAGTTTTCTTTCAGCATCTTCAATTTTTTTTCTGTTGGCATGTTCAAACTTTTTTAAGCGTTTTTTTCCGCCCCAAAGTAGATACGTATACACACTAGCTCCACCAATTACTAAACCAATTATTATGTAAATAATGGTGTTCATAATTAATATAAGGTTAATTTGGTAACCTCAAAGTTAAAAAAATGACAAATTATACAGCATCTACCGCTTTTTTACGTGTATCGACTTATTTTTTAATTGTAGTTCTTGTTTTTTCAACTAATTAATTAAAGGTATTGAGAGGATTGATTCGGATGAATTCTGTTAATTCAGTTTATTATTTTCTAACTTGAGATTGAAATAAAAATCAGATGTTTAAGTGATCTTAAACGTATCACCATTTTATAATAAGAATAATAAATGTCAAATATTGTAAATATGACTTATTTGAGCCATTTTATTACCTAATAAATCTGTAAACCTCATCTTTAAACCAATTGTATATTGTTAAAAAATGCAAAATACCCTTGCGTCTTTTGCAAAAATTTGCTATAATATAATGAACACTAAGAAAAAAGATCTTTAAAAATTCATTAACTCAGTGAGCAGAAATCTGTTCGGAAAACAAAAATCAAAATCTTCATCTTTTGCCTCCAATGTTTCATCGGAGATACAAATCTTGATTCGTCTTGATCGGCGGATCTCGGACAGTTTTCTCTCACTGACTTTGTTACTACTTTATCTTTGCTTTTAATCTTTCAATTTACTTTTTGTATTTTGTTTGGTTACTTGTTTTTCTATTTTCTATTCTAACAAAAATAAAAGTTTGCTTCTTTACTTCATTTATTTGCTGTTGAGTTCAGACATTTTCTTTCTTTTCTTTTTATTATTCTCTTTATTGCGTTTAATAATTTGATTGGATTATTGTTTTTTTAGATCTTAGTTGTCTGATTCGCTCTGTGTTTCGTAGCTTGCTACGAAGTACAGGTCTACGGATTGGACCTCTTAGATTTAATGGTTTCAATTTTGGTGGGAGTTTCAAAAAAGTCTTATTATCTTCGGATGACGAGGCTTTTTTGTTAGAAAAACGTTGTGATTCGCCGCGGCGAAACGAAATGACGTCATAACAAAAAAGCCAACCATATAATTATAATTGCCTGTATGTCTATTAGTATCTCTTAAGCCGCTGCATCAAATACGTCTCCTTCTTGCACAATTTGCTTCTTATTTCTAAAGGCTTCTAGGTCATATACACCAATTTTTTCCATTGAAAGCTCTGTTGGATGCTGAGTAACTTCAATTACTTTTCCAACTTTTTCTAAACTTAAACGCATTTCTCCTCTTAAGTCGTTAATTGCCTTTGGGAGTATATCATTTACTATGCATTCCAAATAAAATTCACCATCAACAATACCCCTTTGAGTTTCCTGTGATAATAAGTCAGCGAATCCCTCTAGTGAGTAGCTTTTAGTGCTCATTTGGTAATTTTTTAGTTTTTTTTGTTATCTAATTATTATACCTTAAATAAAGGTAAAAATCAATGGTATAAAGGTCTAAATTGTATGATTTTAGCTATTACTCTTGACAAATTTAAAAAAACCATATACAATACTTAACCGTTATTCAGTGATGAATACAGCACTTCTCTAACGATGCTTTACGGAAGCCCAAAGTTGCCCCACCATTACATTTGTAATATTTATTGAGGTGCTTTGGGTGTTTCTGACGATTGAAAATTGAAAATTGAAGATTGAAAATTTTTTAATACGATAACTATGACTTTTTCTAAATTTGAAGATATTCCAGTTTGGCAACAGGCACGTAAGTTCATTGCAAAAGTGTATAGCGTTACTTACTCAAAATTTAATAATGACTTTGAATTAACTAATCAATTTCGAAGAGCTGCAATTTCTATTGCATTAAATATTGCTGAGGGGTTTGAGAGAAAAACAAATAAGGATTTTGCTAGATTTATTAGTATCTCAAAAGGTTCGGCAGGCGAATGTCGATCAATTCTTTATATAGCTCTCGATTTGAAGCATATTTCAGAATCAGATTTTAATATATTATCGGATGAAATAATTTCAATTTCTAAGCAATTGTCAAAATTTAATACTTACCTTTTAGATACAAAAAGAAATTAATCTTCAATTTTCAATCTTCAATCTTTAATTATTTGTTAACCGCTTCTCCCGGTTATAAAACTATGAAAAAGATATTTGCCTGGAGCCTTTCCCTAATTTTATTAATTAATTTTTCATTTGTAGTTCTAGCGGAGGATGTTTCTGTGGAGGAATTGATTTCTGAAGATCAAATACTCACGGTAGGCGAACAAGCGCTTGTTCACCTGCAAGATAACGAGATTATTGATCTAATAGAAATACCTATTGAGGAATCGGTTGAGGAACCAATTCCGATTGTTGAACCGATTGTTGAACCGATTGAGGAACCGGTTGAAGAGCCAGTTGACCCGCCAATCGAAGAGTCAATTGAGGAACAGGTTGAACCACCAGTCGAAGAATCAATTGAGGAGCCTGTTGAGGAACCACTTCCAACTGAAGAGCCGATTGAGGAACCAATTGAGGAACTCCCGCTTAGCGGGGTTGAAACTGTTTATTTATATTTTTCTGAGATTGCATGGATGGGGACAGAGGCGTCGGCAAATGATGAGTGGATTGAAATCTATAATCCGAATATCTTTGAGGTTGATTTGGATGGGTGGATTATTGGGAGTCCTGATTCCGATTTTGAGATTATATTGGAGGGGGTTATTGATCCAGAATCATATTTTTTATTAGAACGTACGGATGATACATCAGTTGCTGATGTTGATGCTGATCAGATTTATACAGGTGCTTTGAGTAATGATGGGGTGTTTTTGCAGTTAATCAATCCATTAGAATTTGTTATTGATGAGGTTGATATGTGGCATGCAGGGGATAATGAAACTAAGGCTACAATGTCCAGATGTGATTTTGATTTATCCGGATCAGATGTTTTGGCTTGGTGTGACGGTGAGGTTTTTGGGTCACCGAAAGAAGAGAATATTTGTTATGTTCCGATTGTTGATCTGATTGTTGACCCACCGCCTAGCGGGGTTAATAATCCACCAGTTCCAATTATTGAAATACAGGGGGATACTAATTATATGCATGTTAATGTGACGGGTGAAGATAGTTATGATTCCGATGGTGATTCCATTACTTATTTTTGGGATTATGGTGATGGTTTTATCAGCACAGACGAGAATCCAAAAAGTTATTATTACGCAACCCCTGGAGAGAAAAATATTATTTTGACTGTAACGGATGAGTTTGGATTAAGTGAGTCTGCTAGTGCAATTTTTATAGCGAAAGAAAAAGTAGTAAGCTCTGGTGGTGGCACTACGATTGTTTATATGCCTGAGTCATCCGAACCTCCAAAAAGCTATTCTGAGGGTGTTATAGTGTTTGATAGCGCATTACCAAATCCGGATGGAACGGATAGAGGGTTTGAATTAATCAAAATAAAAAATACGACGAATGTGACAATAGATTTAAAAGATTGGAAAATTGTTGATGCCGGAGATAATAAAAAAATATTCGATTCAATTAATGTACCATCAAATTCATTACTGCAAATTAATCAGGCTGATTTTAAGATAATTTTAAATAATAGCGATGAGGAGTTGATGCTATATGATCCATCCGGTAATTTAATCGATGAAATGAGTTGGGATGATTCGCAGTCCGGCCAATGGGTGCCAAATCTCTCATTTTTATATGATGGCATCATGGCATCAGTTACAGGTGTGGTTGATGGTGATACTTTCAAAGTTGATTTGGGTGATTATAATTTTTCAGTCAGGATGATTGGTATTGATACACCTGAAACAGTTCATCCCGATAAATCAGTTGAGGATTATGGTATTGAGGCATCAAACTATCTGAAAAATTTGCTAGAGGGGCAGTCGATTACGTTAGAGTTTGATGAAGATAAAATGGATGTTTATGGTCGATTGCTTGCATATGTTTATTTGGATGACTCTTTTGTGAATGCGGATATTATCAAAAATGGAATTGGGTTTGTGTATGACCGTTTTCCATTTAAATATTTGGATGATTTTATTCGATATGAGGAGGAGGCGAGGTTGAGCGGGGTTGGGATTTGGGAAGGGGGAGCCGAAAACGCGCAATCGATTGCACGCATTCAGGAGGAAGGTGATGAGGAATTGGATGATTTGGATGATGACATTGAAAATCTCGAGGATTCCGAAGGCGAGATTCATGAATCTCGCCTTCTTGGGGGTGAGGAGTGTTTATCCGACCACCTCAAAATCGATTCC
>JAUXDO010000118.1 GCA_030618315.1 Candidatus Peregrinibacteria bacterium
GCCCCCGGTCATCTCCGACATTTGAGCATGAAGCTTATGAGTAAAAATAACAGGAGTATATCTCTCTTCCAATTTATCGATAACTATAACATCAGGCCCAACTTCTGGAGAAGGATACTCCTTTATCATCGAAAATCGAGGACAAGCTAGGAGACATGGATCATCCATTGTTGGAACTTCGCAAGCATGACAGGTCTTACAATTGATATCTAATTGTGAGTGATCCTCTACCTGGGAATAAATAACAGAGGTTAAAAAAGTAACTAATAATAGTAGATTAAATAACTTTCTCATTGCTTACCTCCCATTATCGAATATTTTGTTTTTGGCATTAACTTTCTGTCAGGCACACTTATAACCGGAAAGAACATCACAAATGCCCTGTAAATTAGCACTAGTATTGAGATGAAACCAACGGTAACTGATATTTCCCCAATGGATGGAAAATAGGAATCTAAAGCATACGGAGCTGAATATGCAACAAGAAAACAATTTATTCTATTAATAACCACTCCTGCCACCACAAAAGATGCTGAAACAAATAACCAGAGCGGAGATTTCAAAACTTTTTCAGAGAAGAGCATTCTTAATGGAATTATAATACCTATTACAATCTCAACTACAAACATTACACTCTGAACATTTATTTCCGTTAAATATACATAAGTTCCTCTGATAACCATATCGATCAATTTTACTGCTAGATAAATGCCAAGCAAAGGAGCAACCATTTTTCCTAATCTTGAAAGTATGTCCATTTCCATTTTTAAACCAAGAGATCTTGAAGCAATCAATGATTCAAAAATAATCATAGGAAAACCTACTGCGATAGCTGAAATCAAAAAGAGTAAAGGGAGAATAGGTGTTTGCCATAGCGGATGCATTTTGGGTCCTGCAATCATCATTAAAGTTCCAAGCGAAGATTGATGAAGAGTGGATAGCACGATGCCGGCGATAATAAAAATGAACATCGTCTTTCCTAATCCACGATCAAGAAATCGAAGGATTGAATAAATGGGTTTGTTTAATTTTAAAAAAGCACCTTTAAATCTCACTCTTCCGATAAACTTTTCCACAACAATTGGGAGAAATTCTATATAAAGTACCATAGCATAAATCATCACACAAATACCAACTTCAAAAAGAGCTGATGTTCCGTTCCACATTATTATTGGGTGCCATATAGAGTAATATCTTCCTAAATCAACGAATACTCCGATAGCAACAAATGTATATCCTAACATAGCTGTTAATAATGCAGGACGGAGTATAACATGATATCGTTCCTTATGAATAATGTGACCTAAAGCAGCGCTTGTGAACCCACCGGCAGCCAATGCAACTCCTGTTGCTACATCAATTGCAATCCATATTCCCCAGGGATTTTGATTAGACAAATTGGTCATCGCACCCAAACCAAATATGAATCGAATAGCAAGAAACACGAGGGCATTAATTGCCAATAAAATCAGTATAATAACACCAGGGGTTATAAACTTTTTATTAATTGGAGTTGGTCTCATTAAGAATTCCATTAGAATACCTCCTCCGGTTTATTTTTATTTTTATTAAGCCACATAACACCACCAAGTAAGGCATACAGTGCTATAGGAGGAATAAAATAAGCAAATATTCCATGCTGGATAGATTCCGTAACACCGGGCGCTGGAGCTTTACCAAGAACCGGAAAGTCAAGCTTGGTAAAATCTTGTCCGGCGAGATAAAGCCACGAAGTTCCGCCGACTTCGTACTCACCAAGAATATGGTCTATATATTTATCAGGATGTCTTTTTATTCTGTCGTGAGCAATTTCAATTAAATCTTTTCTTTTGCCATAAATAATTGCTTCTACAGGACAAATCTCAACACATGCCGGTAATTTACCTTCCTTGGTTCGGTCAAAGCAAAAATCACATTTCATTATGTTCGGCTCTAAAGCTTTAGAATATTCAAAAGCTGGAACCTGAAATGGGCAGGCAATTATGCAATATCTACAGCCAATACATTTGCTGCTATCCCATGTAACTGTACCATTTTCATGTTTTGTAAAAGCACCAACAATGCAGGCAGATGCGCATGCAGGATCATCGCAGTGCATACACTGAACTTTTACATCTGTTGGAAGCATTGGATTTTTTGGATTATCATACTCATTAACTACTGTTAATGCGTATTCGTCCGGTCTTCGTTTTCCCTTAAGAACTGAACGGTTACTATAGGTTTCTAAGGAATCGGTCTCCAGATTATGCGCTTCTTTACAAGCCCATTCACAATTTCGGCAGCCGATACAAACTGTTGTATCAACAAGCACACCCATTCTACTTTCGGGCAGCTTATCCAATGTTTCAGCTTTGGTTGACACAGATGAAATACTTGCGGCACTAGCTCCAATAAATGCAGCTGTTTTAAGAAAATCACGGCGATTTTGAGAGGCCATTTTTTCCTCCTAAAATAAAAAATAATAAGATTCTTATTGTAATTATTTTACTATAATATCATCGATTAAATACCATACCAGATTTAATTTCAATATAATATATTGGTATTCTATTAAAAAATGAGCGATTTCAATCTTTTTATTTGATAAATCTTTAAAATCTACAGTCAGACTTATTAGTTTTTTATTAGTAATGATACGGAATTTTTACTTCTTTTGCCAGTATAGAGAATTATGTTCATTAACTATTTCGTCTGACAAACAGTAATAATCAATTCAATATCTGGAAAACTTCTTGTAAAAAAATGGAGAGGTTTTTTAAATGTGCCAGTCACCTTTGAGGTGACTGGCACTTAATACGATAATTTAATTCCTATTTCAGAATCATCATCTTCTTAACTGAGACAAAGTCACCTGATTCCATTCTGTATATATACATACCACTGGCTAAGTTTGTAGCATCAAAAGTAACTTCATAGCTTCCAGCTTTCTGAAGGCTATTTACTATTTCGGTTACTTTCTCACCAAGTACGTTGTAAACGGCAATATTTACAAAGCCATCGGCAGGAACAGAGTAATTGATCTTTGTCGTTGGGTTGAATGGATTAGGATAGTTTTGTGAGAGATCGTAGCTCTCTGGTGTACCAATTTCAACCTCTTGTTCAAGCTGGTAATACTTATAAGAACCGTCAAAGTCCATCTGTTTGATTCTGTAATTATAGATCCCTGATGCAAGACCAGCATCTGTAAATGTATAGATTT
>JAUXDO010000064.1 GCA_030618315.1 Candidatus Peregrinibacteria bacterium
CAGTTAAAATCTTTTTTGTGATCGCCATTGCGGGTGCACTGCTCTATGGTGGTTGGCATATATTTGGTGACGACATCAAGAAGGAGGCCAGTGCCGCCATCGAGGAAAAGAAAGAAGAAGTAGTCGACGATATGAAAAAGGAGGTTAAGAAAAAGTTCGAGGATGTCAAGAAAAAGGCAAAAGAAAAGACCAAGAAAAAGGCCAGGAAAGCCAAGAAGAAGGCAGATGGTCTGAGAGATAAGCTGAAAACCGAAGATGGCCGACAGGAAGTCATCGATGATACAAAAGATGGTGCCAATAAGGCCTATGAAGGCGGTAAAAAAGCCGCAAAGAAAACAGGAGAGATCGCCAGCGACCTTTGGAAGCTTGGCAGTGAAGCACTCAATGACAAGGAGGAGAAAGATGAATAAGTTGTTTTTGATTATTTTGGCTTCTTTCATCGCCTTCGCATGCTTTGCGTGTGATGAGGACTGTAATTGTCCAGATGAGGAAGTCGAAGAAGAGCCGGATATCGAAATCTGGGAAGAGATGGTCCGAGTGACTGTTTCCGGCACGGACGTATCCGACAAGAAGGTCTACGCCAAGACCTGCGCGAATGTCTTCGTGGAATCGGGTCCGAAAGACCCGGTCATCCCCGGAGCTACCAGCTACGAGTACATCTTCATGCTCGATGTGAATGTACTGGTGGGCGAGGAAGAAGATCTTCCGGGAGAGCCCATCTGCTACAGGATTCACGGTGAGCATGATTCGAACTGTACCGTCACATCAAGTCCGTCAAAACTGGATTTGGTGTGGGACGGATATGTCGAGATGGAGGTCGTTTACGACTGCAATTACGACTAGTGCTAGAGGGGAACATACAAGCGGGGTCGGTCTGATTTCATATCGGACCACCCGCTTTTTTCCTAAATTCCAAATCTCAAATCCTAATTCCAAACAAAGTACAAATTACAATATTTAAAATTCAAACGTGATATGGGATATATATAATTAATTACATCCTCTGAAGGTGCGAATAATTATTAGCACCTTCAGAGGTACGGTTTGTTTGTTGAATTTTGAATATTGAAGTTGTTTGGAATTTAGGATTTGAGATTTGGAATTTATTGTAGTATCGTTACTTCGTTAAATTATTAAATTATGCACAAAATAAACACTCTCAAAAACGGTCTAAAAGTAGTGCTCAGCCCAATAAAAGGTACGAAGTCATGTACGGTTCTTTGTCTTGTTGGTGCCGGTTCCCGCTTCGAAACAAAAGATATAAACGGCATATCTCATTTTTTGGAGCACATGTTTTTTAAAGGGGGAGAGAGATATAAAAATGCCGCTGCCGTAGCATCCGCTATCGATGGTATAGGTGGTGATTTTAATGCTTTTACCGGGAAAGAGTACGCAGGATATTTCGTAAAATGCGCTTCGCACCAAAAAGAAACAGCCTTTGATGTAATTGGTGATATGATGCTTAATGCGACATTCCTGCCAGAGGAAATTGAAAAGGAAAGGGGAGTGATACTTGAAGAATATAATATGTATCAGGACACTCCGATGTATCAGGTCGGATGGGATTTTGAACGCTTGCTTTTTGGTGACCAGCCGATGGGGTGGGATCAGATAGGAACAAAAGAAATTATTCAAAGTCTGACCCGTGAACAATTTCAGGATTACAAAAACTCTCTCTACACACCGGATAACGCGGTTATCAGCATCTCTGGTTATTTCGATGAAGACGAGATAATGGATTTAGCTAATAAATATTTTAATTTTGAAGACGGAAAACGAGGTCGTGAATTTAAGCCTTATCAAAAAACAAAGTCAGAAAAGAAAGTAATTTCTCAACACAAAAAAACTGAGCAGGGTCACATTATTATCGGAGCAACCGGTGTGCCGGCAAGAAGTGAGGATGAATATGTAGAAAAAATTCTTAGCGTCATTTTGGGTGGAAACATGAGTTCCAGAATGTTTATGAATGTCCGCGAGGCAAAAGGTCTTTCATACTACATTCGCACAACAACTGACGATTACACTGATATCGGTTCAATCTCAACAGCAGCAGGCGTCGATTTAAATCGTGTCGATTTAGCAATTGAGGCGATTATCGAAGAATATAAAAAGATTATGGAATCTCCAGTAAGCGCTGAAGAACTTACAAAGGCTAAGGAATTTATGAAAGGCAAAATCATTCTGCGACTTGAAGACAGCGAAGAATATGCACATCTTATGGGTAAACAGGCACTCTTATATCCAGAAATAAATAGCGTTGATGAAATACTTAAAAAGATTGACGAGGTCAATGCAGATGATGTACAAAGACTAAGTAAGAAATTATTTGTAGAAGAGAATCTTCGTCTGGCCATGATAGGACCATTTGAGGATGATAATCATTTTGCAAAACTACTACACTATTAATTCGTAATTTTTAATTTTTAATTTTTAATTGAAATGGAACGTTCATTAATAATAATAAAACCAGACGCATTACAACGTGGCTTAGTCGGCGAAATTACAAAGCGATTTGAAACTAAAGGTTTAAAGCTTACAGGATGCAAAATGATACAGCTTGATTCTGAAATCCTTAAAATACATTATGCCCATCTTGCAGACAAACCTTTCTTTCCCGGAATCTCCGCATTTATGCAATCCACTCCTGTTATTGCTCAGATTTGGGAAGGATTTGAAGCCGTTGAGGCAGTCCGTATTATTGTAGGTATTACAAAAGCACGCGCCGCCGATGCAGGAACTGTTCGCGGTGACCTTGCTATGAGTTTTCAGAATAATGTAGTTCACGCATCAGATTCAGTAGAAAACGCAGAAATCGAAGTAAAAAGATTTTTTGAAGAAAGTGAAGTATTCAAATACGACAAAACAATGGACGAGCATGTTTATGCAGGAGATGAGAAATAGATCTGCGAGATTACTCGCGTAGGGCTAACTTCGTTGTAGGGCTGGCTAACGCCGTGGGGCTACTCGGATTACCTCGTGTGGTTTTTTTTATTGACGGTGATATTGGATGTATGATAAATTTCACTCTCGTTTTGTATTTAATTGAATATTTTGTAACTAAATGAATTATGTTTGCGAAAATCGTAGAAGAATTGGAAATTTATCAAATTGCTCTTGAGCTTGCTAAGGAAATTGACAAGCTTGTTAAGCAAATACCACATCATTGGAATATCGCAGAATGTGGACAGATATTAAGATCTTCTAGTTCCTGCTCATCAAATATTCAGGAAGGATTTGCTCAGAGATTTTACCCAAAGCAATTTATCAAATACTTATACACTGCAATGGGTTCAAGTGATGAGTCAAAAGGACATATGGAAAAACTAAGAAATAATGGACATGTAAAACCGGAAATTGCAGATGAATATATAAAAAGATATAAAGGATTATCAATAAAAACGCTAAAATTCCTTAATCGTTTAAGAAAAAGGTATAACATAAAAACTCTACCAAAGATAATCCACAACGAAGTTAGCCCCACACGAGGTAACCCGAGTAGCCCAACGCGAGTAATCTCGTAGCCCCACGGCGTTACTACGCCAGCCCCACGCGAAGCAGAGTTATTCAGTATAAATAATCGTAACCTTAATAATCCCAAAACTGTCCTGCTCAATTCCAAGACCAAGGTTTATCCAATTCAATTTGGTAATCTGGTCGTTTTCAGCTATCTGATTGACTGCGTCCTGAAAGCTGGAATTACCTACAATAAATGTACCGAGAGAAGCATTAATTCCGGCATCTCTAATAGTATCTACCAAGGTAGTACCGCCTGGATTTGTAAAATCGAAGAAATCACTCTCAGCCATATCAGTACTCCAATCCTGAGCCAAGTTGTTTAGATTTGTCTGAAGATTCAAATTAATGCCTCTTTTTTCATTAATAGCGTTTAATATTGTTGTTCTCATTGAATTTAAATCTCCCAAATTAATAGGATCGGCAGAAAAGATCTGAACAAAAACATAACTTCCGTCTGCGTGTTTGGAAATACCAAAGCCTACTCGTGTCCATTCATCAGAAATAATATTCAGTCTGTGAGTGGCACTGCGCATTAGGCCGTATTGAGCTAACTGCGGATCGATTTCTTTTGCGATATTTTCGGATACAATTTGATTAATCGCATAATTTCTCCGAAGGTCATTCGCACTCATTCCATCATTATCCCAGTGGCTGAAATAATTATTATTTGCCATATCATCGGACCTAAACTGAGCAAGTGAGTTCAAACTTGAATCAATAACCAGATTACTTTTTCCATGTTCACTTCGGCTGTTATTAACAAGATCAAGCATCTGACTGCGAATAGCATTTATGTCGTCTCCTAAATCCACGGTCTGACCATCGTGAAGCTCGGAAGGATTAGGAATAATCGGATAATCATTATTGAAATAAAGAGGAATATTGATAGCTGCCAGAGCATCCGCATTGTTGATCTCAACAAAATGAACACCGCTGGTAACAGGTTTGTAGCTCAGTGTAAGCTCATTATTGGAAGTCTTATAAACATCAATCCCGTTTGAGTTTGCGGTTGGTGAAACGAACTCACTTTGAATTTTTATTTCTGCGACATTTCCACTTGGAAGTATTACAGCACCACCGGCATTAATATCAGCTTTTGGTTTTACTACAATTTTAAAAGTTTGATTCGGAGTAATATGCGACGGAATATCAACAATCTCAACCTGATCGTCATTAACAATATATTCATGATGAGTTACAGCATTAAAAGAGGTGGTTGCAGATTCACTCCACTCGATAGCACTTGGTTCAAGAATTGATTTTGATGAGAATACTGCGCCCTGAAGGGTGATATCCATAAGCCCTTCTTCAAAAATTGTTAAGTCTTTATAATTTGGTTTAAATTCATTTCTATCACTAATAAAAAAAGTTTTTTGATCACCACCCTGCGCAAAAACTAATTTGAATAAATTATAACTGCCACGGTTCCAGCTCATTTTGGTGTCACCATTAATAAGATCGATAGACATCTCAGCAGGGGGTATAAGTGATGAATTTGTAGATTGTTTAATACAGCTGTCCTGAATAACATCAATTTCTTTTACAATGCTCGTACCGGATTGACCGGGAACAATTCCAATTTTAAAAATACCCTGCTCTGGGAAAAAGATATTCAAATCAAAATGACCATCATTAACAGGTGCAGAAAAAGCGTATTGCTTACTGCTTTCATCAACAATAAAAGCGTTAATCTCATTAGCAGAGCTGGTAGTGGTACCGGAAAGACTTAGCACTTCACTTTCAATAACTTTATTCGGCAGTTCTTTATCCAGAGTTACGTTGTCGAAGCTAGACTTTGAAAAAAAAAGAAGCCCTATTTTTTCCTGGCAATTTCCGGGGATTGCATTGAGTAGATTCGCCTCCAGTTGGGAGGTGTCAAAATTGCTGGCTGAGCTGGAAACAGGATGAATAGAGACATTGATAAGGCCTCTGGAAAGAGGTGAAATAGCCTCAAAGGCCGCCTTGCTTAAATCAATAATCCTATTTTCACCTGCATAAGGCCCTCTATCGGTAACCTCAACAACAACTGATTCATTATTCTCAAGATTTGTCACCTTTAACATTGTTCCGAATGGCAGAGTCCTGTGCGCACATGTAAGTGCGGAAGCATCAAATATTGAACCGCTTGCAGTTGTTCTGCCATGAAAATATTCTCCGTAATAGCTTGCAACGCCCTCCTGATAACCTTCCGGCTTTAGAGTAAGTCGATACATTAATTCAGCTAACATTCCTCTGTTAATTGGCAATGCAGGATTTACATTTTCACTTGAGCTCTGATCCAGAAGACTTATTGATTCCGCGTATCCAAAATAAGGAGCAAACCAGGCATCGGCCGGAACGTCAGGATGAGGATTATTGCCAGGGTGTTCAGTTTCAATATTGTTGGTTTCAAGAAGAATCTTCATTGCCTCAGCCAGATTCACAGTATCACCCGGACGGAACATTCCGGTGTTGCCATCACCGCTGACAATCCCCAGATTCTTTGCTTTCATTGCAAATTTGGCATACCAGCTCCCATGCATAACATCCGGAAAAATCTCCTGATCAGCAATTTCCGGTACAAGAATATCTGAACCGAGAAGGATTATTTTAAGAGCCTCAGCGCGATTAACCAATTGATTAGGACGAAATGTATTGTCATCATACCCATCAACAATCCCATTTTCCTGCAGGTACATAATCGCAGCATAATTCGGATGTTCAGAGTTAAGATCAGAAAAAACCGCTTGCGCTCCAGCTGTCTGAATACCGATAAACATCAGTAAGCCAATTGCTAATACTTGTGTCTTTTTGAACATGATTGGAGGGGTTTTTAGTGCGGAGGTATTATACCTTTCCAATGATAAAATTCCAAATCTCAAATCCTAAATTCCAAACAAAGTACAAATTTCAATTAACAAAATTCAAACGTGATATGGAATACATAAAATTAATTACAACCTCTGAAGGTGCGAATAATTATTC
>JAUXDO010000030.1 GCA_030618315.1 Candidatus Peregrinibacteria bacterium
CCATCTTTCTTCCATGTCATAGCGCCGACTTCAATAATATCGTCATGGTAAGTGTTTAGACCAGTAGTTTCGGTATCAAAAATTACAAACTCCTCACCTGAGTGAAACCGCCGGATGAAGTCTTGGAAGGGAATTATTTTCATTTATCATTTATCATTTAGAATTTAACATTGTCGCAATAAAAACGACTCAATTATTCTACACCGCAATTGAGAAATGAAAAATAAAAAATTTACAAATCAATTCGTTCTCTAAGTTGTTTTGTTTCACTCCTTCTCCTTTTTGCCTCCAGCCTTCTCCTTTTTTGGCTACCAGGAATTTTACTTTCCTTACGTGGAGTATTCAGTTTGTATTTGTCTCTGATTTTTTCTATCAAATTCCTTAAAGCCTTTTCTCTATTTTGAATTTCACTTCTTTCATCAATACAGCTGGATAGAATTTTTTCACCACCATCTTCGGGGGTAAATGTAAGATGCACACCTTTATTACTTTTATTTACATTTTGACCGCCATGCCCCTTTGAAAAGTGAGAGACGTCAATTTCTCCTTCAACTTCAGGACTGAATTCATCAAGAAAATGTACCTTCAGCTTATCACCATCCAAATGATAGGTTGTATCATGAGAGTGTTTTTTGTGCTCCTTGTGATGTTTTCCGTGATGATGATTGTGCATAATAATTTAAAGTTTATCTTATTATAACATATTATTTCAGTAATCTCAAGTATTCAACTAAGAATTGAAATCGAATTATGTTGTACGTTGTACGATTTAGGTTATTATGTAAACCACATTAATCATACAACATAAATCTTTAATCATTTATGATGAAACCCGAACTACTCGCACCTGCAGGCAATCTCGAAAAACTGAAAACCGCATTTATGTATGGGGCGGATGCTTGTTATATGGGTATGCCATCACTTAGCATGCGTGTCCGCGAAAATGAGATGAATAAAGATGACCTCGAGGAATCCCTCAAATTAAAAAATGAATTGGGTAAAAAAATCTACTTAACAATGAATATACACGCGCACGAGTCGCGCCTGAATTTTTTGGATAAGGAAATAGAACGATTAACAAATCTCCACAAAAAAGGATTAGACCCCGATGGAATATTAATATCCGATGTTGGAATAATCGCAATCATCAAAGAAAAATGCCCCTGGATACCAGTTCACATAAGTACTCAGGCTAACACTCTAAATTCTGCTGCAATCGAATTTTGGGCAAAACAAGGTGTTGAGCGAGTGGTGCTCGGTCGCGAAGTTAGCCTGCGTGAACTTCAAAAAATCCGAAAAACTCTCAAAGAAAAAGGAATTGAAGTTGAGCTAGAAAGTTTTGTCCACGGAGCAATGTGTATTGCATATTCCGGGCGATGTCTGCTTTCCAGTTTTATGTCATCCAGATGTGCAAATGAGGGAATGTGCGCACATTCCTGTCGCTGGAAATATAGACTATTGAAGGGCAATGGAGATTCTATTGAAGGGCAATTGAAGGACAACAGAGAAGACATGGATAATCAATCAAAAGCTTATCAAAAGCCTATCAATAGCCCCTCAACAGAATATTACTTAGAAGAAGAAGAGCGCCCCGGTCAATTTATGCCAATAGAAGAAGATGAAAATGGTACATATATTATGAGTTCAAAGGATATGTGTATGGTTGAACATTTAAAAGATTTGATTGATGCAGGTTTGGATTCGTGCAAAATTGAGGGGCGACATAAGACCATCTATTACACAGCAATAGCTTCCCGTGCATATCGAGAGGCAATGGATTTAGCGATGGAAGGAAAGCCTGTTACTCCAGAAATCTTGGATTTAATCGAATCTATTAATACCCGTAGCTACATGACAGGTTTTTGGTATGGCAAGCTAGGTGCCGAAGGTCAAAACTATGAAGATCGCGGAAACTATAATGATAATTATTGCTTTGCAGGGGTTATACGTAAAGTTGATGGCAATAAGGGAACAATGGAACTTAAAAACCGTCTGAATAAAGGTGACAAATTAGATATCATAGCCCCGACAAAAAATATTCCAATTACCCTCACGTCATTTCAGGATGCGAAGAGTGGTGAGGAGATAACAAAGGCTCATGCGGGGCAGGAATTCTCTATTATTTTTGAAACACCAGAGCCAGTCGAAATTGGATATGTGGTGAGAAAACGCCTAATTAGCGATTAGCAATTAGCGGTTAGCGAATAGCTTTTTAAGCTTATCTCTAATCGCTAATTGCTAATCGCTATTCTCCACTCAATCAAAAAAAACAAATCCACCCTAAAACCCTTGACATTTCTTGACTTTGTACGTAGACTGTCTGCGATTTAAAAGTAGCCCCCAATAAAATGCCTCTAACAGAAGCGCTTCCCGCGCAGACACCATCGCATGGACAATCATCAGCTACAGAAGGACCAATGGCATACCTAGAAAGAATATGTGGTTTTAGACGATTTGAACCAGCGAAAAAAATAGGTTTTAGAGATGGTGTAAAAAATTTGGCAACAAAAACACGTAGTTTTTTTGGCGGTCTTTTTAGTCCTGAGAAAAGAAGGTAAAAGAAATATATTTGATGAATCTTTGCTCTTATGTTAAGGTATTAGCGCTCTTTTTTGCAATAGGATAACATTTGAATCACTTGAAGAATATTTCGTTTCACTCAATATTATTCTTTGTAATTCATCCTCATTCCATTTGGTCTTTGTCCTGCATTTCATTCGAAACATGTTTCTCGCTATTATTTGGGTGTATAGCTCAGCCTACCTGCCGGTAGGCAGGTTGGTAGAGCAGTAGCCTTCTCAAATTTTAAAATCATGGGTGTATAGCTCAGTTGGTAGAGCAGTAGCCTCTTAAGCTATTGGCCCTGGGTTCGAGTCCCAGTGCACCCACCACTATCCCAATTTTAAATTTACAATTTTAAATTTTAAAACATCTGTAAATTGTAAATTGTAAATTGAAAAATATGAGGAAGATCCTTTTCTACACAGACACTCCAAATATCGGCGGAGCAGAAAAACAAATGCTTCTTCTTGCAAAACATCTAAGCCAAAAAGGGTATCAGGTTGATTTGGCGTATGGTAAATACAGCAAGGTTAGCGAGATGCATGATGACTTTGTCAGGCACTGTAAAACTGTCCATGTACTGCCTGCAATTCATAAGCACGACCCACGTCACTATTTCTCTTTGAAAAAGATAATGAAGTCCGGAAATTACGATTTAATTCATATCCATCTCTGGAATCCTGGAAGTTGCCGATACGCATTTTTTGCCGCCGACCATCTAAAAATCCCAATTGTTACAACCGAACATGATCCATTTGAACTAACGGGTTTAAAATGTCAGATAAAAAATAATTGTCTCAAAAAAATCAGCCAGACTATCACAATAAGTCAGGACAATTATGGACTGCTTGGCGAGTATTATGGACTATCCGATAAACGACTTAACCTAGTCCATAATGGTATTGAGATGGACAGGTTTTTGGACAGTGAAAAGTGTCAGAATTTACCTACTTTAGATGATGAAATCGTCATCACCTGCATTGCTGAACTCCATCCTCGCAAAGGTCATAAGTATTTATTAAGAGCATTTAAAAAGTTGCAAGAAGAAGTTCCGCACATCAAAGTCGCACTCGTGTTGGTCGGTGAAGGACCAATAGAAAAAGAATTAAAAGAAGAGTACGCAGATCAAAAAAATATTCACTTTCTTGGGTGGAGAAATGACATCCCTCAAATCCTAAAAGCTTCAGATATCTTTGTTCTTCCGTCACTTAAAGAGGCATTTGGTTTGGTCATACTGGAAGCAATGGCTAGCGAAGTCCCGGTAATCGCAACTAATACAGGTGGGGCCGTCGACATAATCAGGGATGGAGCAACTGGATACCTTGTACCACCGTCAAATTCAGAAAAAATTACTGAGGTAATTCGATTAATACTTCAGAACATCGATCAAAAAAGAGACGTAACCGCATCCGCCCTTGAAAACGTCAAACAAAATTTTACAGCAGATAAGATGACTGAAAATACAATTGAGGTATATAATAAAATCAATTCGTAATTTTTAATTCGTAATTTTTAATTAATCGTGGCAGAGAGTGTTATTTTCACATTAATATTTGGAGCATTAGTAGTATCAATAGTTTATTTCTTTAATTTAACCTGGCTTGATCCACGTTTTATTTTAATTGTTTTATTCCTGCTAATTCTCCCAGGTCTTTACGCTGCATTCACCAGTGGACCATTCGTCCCGTCCGCACGTAAGCGCCACAGGACAATGTTAAAAATTGCCGAACTATCACCACAGGACACAGTCTACGATTTAGGTTGTGGAGACGGACGTCTTGTCTTTGCATCAGCTCCGCATGTTAAGAAAGCTATTGGATACGAGCTTTCAATCCCTCTGTATCTATTTGGAAAACTGGTCTCAATCTTTAAATCCAAAAAAGCATATATCCGATTCGGGAATATCTGGAAACAAGATTACAAAGATGCTGATGTAATATTCTGCTATTTACTTCCAAATGCAATGAAACAGTTTTACAAGGAAGTTTGGCCAAAGCTAACACCCGGCACACGCGTAATATCCAACGCATTTCAAATGCACGATCTGAAACCGGATAAGCAGGAAGATAAAGTTTATTTGTATATAGCTTAAGGCAAGAAGAAATAGCAAAAAATCAGCTTACCTAATGAAGTCAGCATAGCTAAGAGGCTGAATTTTTATATCAATCTTTTATTTCTAAATGCTATGCCGGAAGCTGTCTTTAAATATTTCTCAAAGTCCAAAGCTTTCTTTTTGTCTTCAAACGCACAGTAATAAATTAATTTCCAAGGTTTAAATTTGTTTGTGTGAGGTGATTTTCCACTATTATGATCATCTAATCTACTTTCAATATTTTCTGTAAAACCAGTGTAGAACTGGCTAATATATTTTTCGCTCTGAATTATATAAACATAGTACATAGTCTGCGTTTAGAGTCCTTCTTCGCCAACCGTGCTTCGCCATAGCGACTACGCGACGGCAAGGGCTACGAAGGACATTCTTCTACTTCTCATGGCTTACTTCTTCGCTCTTCGAACTTCGAAGTAGTGGCGTGCCATTCGAAGTTCGCCTTTGGCGAACGAAGAATGGTGGAGCATATCGGACTTGAACCGATGACCTCTTGCATGCCATGCAAGCGCTCTAGCCAGCTGAGCTAATGCCCCACGAACAAAGAATGAAATGACGAAGTGAGTGGCTGGCATTACTTAGCCCCGCCTTGGCGGAATTAAATGTGGCTGAGCTAATGCCCCCTATTTGCTGAGCAATTTTATATGATTTTTTTGCCGTAGTCGAATATTAAGTGTTTGACATTTGTTTCTCAATATGTTACAATTGTGTATAGGAAATAAAAAAATGAATAGAAAAATTAACTATACAAGAAAAAACATAAAAAAAGCTTTAGCAGGTTCATTTTTAGCATCGGTTGGTTTTATTTTATCGCCTCTAACATGGTGGAACGATTTGTTTGTTAACCTTCCGCTTGCATTTGCATTTGCATATATTATCGGCCTTTTGATTTCTAACGTTATATCTGTAACCCTACCGCTATTTATTGGATTAATGGTAGTGGGGTATTTTTTAACGAATGTTTTGGGTTTTTTATTGATGCAGAAAGGAGCTGTACATATTACTTCGACTAAAGAGAAGCAAAAGGTGAAATTTTGTTGGAAGAAAAACCTTATATATTCATTACTTGCATGTATTTTAGTCGGCCTTTCAATACATTTTGGATTATTGGATTTAGGAGAAACAGACAAATTATCAGCATCAATTTTACAAGTTGAATATTTAGTACAATAAAAAACCCACATCTTCACCTTTTTACGGTATCGGACATGGGTCTTTTAAATTAAGGCAGAAATAAGTAGGTACACGCCTCCTATGATTAAGAGTGCTGGAGCAAATTTTGCCCAACCTTCTATCCACTTGAGTTTTAGGCTGTGATAGGCTATGACGAATGATGTCGCCCAACCAATCAAAAAGCCACAGGCAAAAAACAATGTTTGAGGGTATTCCAAACTAAACAGTCCCCCAGATAAAATAAAAAAATCATCAAAGGCGTTAAGAATATATGCCAAAAATGACACAACAAAGAGATACCGATCTTTTGCTTTGGGCGCTTTTGACTTGCTTGAGTTAATAAGCGCCCAAAGCCCAATTCCAATTAATATCACACCAGCAAGAATATCGGTGTATACATTGGATTCAAACTGACCGGCGAAAACAATGGCGAGTGCAGTAATCACAACCACACCTGCCAATTGTCCCAAAAAGATTTGTATAACCTCCTTTCTCTGCCGCTCTCTAAGCAGAGCGATCAATATCAATAGATCATCATGGAGACCGGAAAGATACCATGCTATAAAACCTCCTCCTAAAGGCAGAAATAGGTCTATTGCGTTCATATAACACCGCCAGTTTGGCTTGAGACTTGATCATAAAGAGGTCTTACCTTCATGATTTCGGATCTGATAATCCCGCTTACTGAATCCAGTTTAACCTCTTCGGTGGTATCATCTAACAGAATAAGTGGGGAGGCAAAAGTTCCTAGATTGGTGATGGTTTTGGTTCTTAGTGGCAGGTAGAAGTCAGGACCAAATCCAGGTGTTGGTATGTTGATGCTGTTCATTACCACATCCCATATTTCTGAGAAATATGGTGGCGTATAGAACCTCTCAATTCTCATTCCTTGCACTATGTTTTCGTATTTCTCCCTAAGCCTTCCATTGGCATCTATCAGATGTGTGATTTGATACACAACATTAGGATGTTCATCGGGATTTTTCGGGGTTACAAGCTCGAGGCATATTGCAACATCCATTTCAAGGACGTCGATTAATGCATTCATAAGGGATTCAATAAACTCCTTTTCTTCCTTTATAGCTTCAAGTGCGCTCATTTTTTCTGCCCACTGAAACAAAAAGGCATTGCGATCGGCACGTGCCGGTATAAAGCTTGGCGTTTTTCCTTCATTCATTTGAGTCTCCAATCTTCAGTTCACGCTTGGTAAACTCTTGATACAAACGTGATATATAACTCACATTTTGTGAGAGTTCCTCCATGATGTTTGGCAGATTAACTTCCTCCGAAGAGCCATCCAAAAAGATGATGGTTTCGGGAGAAAGCCTTATCCAAAGATCAACGCCAATATCGCTGGTTGGACTCGACATAACTCTGGTATTAAATTCCCATACTTTGGATAAGTACTCAGGAGTATTTTCCTTTTTAAAAACTCCACCCTCTTTCATAGCTTCATCGGTTAACCGACTGTTTTCATCTACAATATAGCTTATTGTGATTTTTTCTCCTTTCTTTGTTAGCCATCCTCCGATGTCGAGATCAAGAACGCTCATAAAGCACTCTACGATACCCATTAGAAAGTCATTAGTACTTTCTAGTGATAGGTTTTGCATGAGAGCGTCCATGAGTGCTACATTGAAGCTTCTCCCGACCATTCTTGACCAATTGATACCACGTTCCTTGTTCACTTTCAACCTCCTTGGTTTTGTTTTTTGCTGACTTAATATGTTAAGGATCATAGGAGAATAATTATATGTGATAAAATGATAAATGTTAAGTGGTAAATGTTAAATATTATGACACTATTAGAATCCCTAAATCTCCCCCTTTACACTTCAGTCATCGACTTCAATCTCCTTGCGACAGATGGAAAAACATACAGCCCATCCAATTTTGAAGACAAGAAAATTCTCGTCATTATTTTTATGTGCAATCACTGTCCTTACGTTCATGCAGTTATAGATCGCCTGATAGCTATCCAATCTGATTACTCGGATAAGGACGTTCAGCTCATTGCAATTAATGCTAATGATTCCGAAAACTACCCCGAGGATTCATTTGAATCTATGAAAGATTTTGTGGTAGAAAGGGGTATAAATTTTGCCTATTTACATGACGAAGATCAGTCAATCGCAAAGGCTTATAAAGCGCAGTGTACCCCCGATATTTACATGTTCGACAATGACCGAAAACTTGTCTATCATGGTCGGATAGATGACAATTGGCCCGTCCGAACGGATATCCATCCGGGCGGGCAGGATGAGTCCGCCGTAACTAAAAATGAATTACGGGATGCTTTGGATGCAGTTTTAGACAATCGTCCAATTACCGAAAATCAATTACCGACTATCGGTTGTTCAATTAAATGGAAGTAATATATATTTGTAATTTCAGAATTCTGATTTTTGATTTAATTTCAAAACTAAGCACTCGTGAGGGGTTTGTATGAGGAGAATTATCTTAATTGACCTTACTATATGTGCCAATTGTTTGATATACTTGTGATAATTTACAATTTACAAAAAGTTTTAAAATTTAAAACTTAAAATTTAAAACTTGTAAAATATGTCCTTTGAACATCTTCTATTAATCTTCGGAGTTACAACATTCGCATCCACTTTCAGCATTATATTTGGAGGAGGGTCTTTTATTATTTTCCCAACACTGTTTTTACTAGGAGTAGATGCTAAAATAGCCGTTGCAACAAATCTTGTCGGAGCGCTTGCACAAGTTCTTACAGGATCAGTAATTTTTAATAAAAGGCAAAAAATTCACTTCAACATAGTAAAAATTGTAATCCCATTTATAGTTACCGGAGCAATAATAGGAGCCTTTATTTTGGTGGAATTAGAAAGTGAATTAATTAAAAAAATGGTTGCTGGTGCAATTATAGTTTTTGCAACATTCAGCCTTTTTTCTCGCGATAGACTTCTCCATACAAGAGAAAACATATCCATTGCCAGTAAAATTGGGGGTAGTATAGCTTCCTTTTTTAATGGAATATATCAAATGACAATTTCAGCAGGAGCCGGAATAACATCCAATCTAATATTAATATATTTTTATGGATTAAAATTAAAGCGGGCAATTGCTACCAGACAAATAATCAGCTTAACATCAGTTAGTATTGGTTCGAGTATATTAATTTATAATGGATTAATCGACTGGATTCTTTTTGTACCGCTTGCATCTGGACGCATAATAGGGGCTATAATTGGAAGTCAAATCGTAATGAAAACAAAGAGCACAGTACTTTCCACAGTATTCAGTATTATAGTAATAATTCTTGCTTTAAGAATTCTTTTAAATGGAGTTATTTAGACGCAAAGTAAAATCAGGTTCAAAAACAGGACAAAAAATAGGCTATCCAACCATCAATTTAAATGTAGGTAATTTTGGTGATGACTTTTGTCCGGGTGTTTATAGATGTGAGGTGATTGTGGACAGTTCGTCATACATTGGCGTACTCTATTTTGGCTCTAAATTAAGCCATAGAGGAAATATCTTGGAAGTACATATTATAGGATTTAATGGACATATATATGGACAATATATTCATATAAAAGTTGGTAAAAAAATCCGATCTCCAAAACAATTTACCAGTCTCGAACAACTAAAAAAACAGATAGCAAAGGACTTAATAAGTATAGTATAATAAAACTTGTACTTTGATTTCAGATTTCGGATTCCCATTCTAGAATCTAGAATCTTAAATTTAAAATCGAATCAGAATTCAGAATTCAGAAATCAGAAATATTTATGCTCAACTATCTCCGTAAAAAAATCGGCTACGATAACCCAATAAGAAGATTGTGGCATTGGATTAAGGGTGTAATAGCTGCGATTGTTCACGGTTTTCCAGGTCATAAGATGGTTGTTATTGGTGTAACCGGTACAAATGGGAAGACAACAACAGTTCATATGCTTGAGCATATCCTAAGAACAGCTGGTAAGAAAGTTGCCATGATTTCAACAGTTGAACTTAAGAAGAATGGAAAGACAAAGCCAAATATATCTAAAAAAACAACATTATCACCATTTTATACACAGGGTTTTTTGGCAAACTGTGCAAGAAAAAAAGTAGAATATGTGATTATAGAAGCATCTTCCCACGCTCTTCATCAATCAAGATTGTGGGGAATTCCATTTGCTATTTCTGTTCTAACAAATATTACTCACGAGCATTTGGATTATCATAAAACGATGGAAAAATATGCTACCGCAAAAAAAACATTATTTAATAAGGTGTCCAAAAGTTGTAAAAAGAGGGAATTGGAAAGAGTAAGACAAATTCCTCATTCCCATGCGTTTGTTTTAAATAGTAGCGATAGATTTTATAATGAGTTTGTTGAGATCCCATGCAGTAGAAAAATTTCCTATGGAATAGGTGAGGGGGATTTGCAGGCTAATCAAATTTCGTATTCTAAAAATGGTTCAAAATTTGCAATACGATATCAGGAAGAACAAGTAGGTGTTGATTTAAAAATACCAGGTGCCTTTAATGTAGAGAATGCATTGGCTGCATCCGGTGTGGCATTAAGTTGTAAACTGACCTTGGAAGAAATCAAGAATGGCTTGGAGTCATTTGAGGGCGTACCTGGTCGTATTGAGCGAATTAAGAGCCCTAAAGGGTTTGAGGTAATCGTGGACTTTGCGTTAACTCCGGATGCCTTAGATAGACTTTATGACACGTTACGACAAACAGTAGATAATCGATTAATAGGAATTATTGGGAGTTGTGGAGATCGTGACAAAGCAAAACGTCCAGACATGGGTCGAATTGTCGCTGAACACACTGACATCACAATAGTAACGGATGAAGAGCCATATTCTGAAGATCCAAAAGCTATCATGGATGCAGTTCTTGAAGGAGCAAAAATGCTAAAGGAACTTGAAAACGATTTGCATCTCATAGAAGATCGATATAAAGCTATTGAATTTGCTGTAAAGAACGCAAAAGAAGGAGATGTTATTGTTGTCACTGGTATGGGCAGTTTTACCACTCGCAGTATGAACGATGGACCGATGCAGTGGGATGAAAGGGAGGTTGTACGTGAGATAATTGCTAAACACTCTTAATTTCAATTGTGGCTCATGTTGTGGCTCAGATGGTGGCTCAAATTGTTGTTGACCTCATGTGATAATTACAATATTATGACGATCTGTTTTTGAATTAATTGAATATTTTGTAATTAAATGAATTATGTATGCGAAAACCGTTGAAGAATTGGTAATTTATCAAATTGCCCTAGAGCTTGCTAAAGAAATTAACAAGCTTATTAAGCAGATTCCACACCATTGGAGTGTTACAGAATGCAAACAAATACTAAGATCTTCAAGCTCTACTCCATCGAATATTGAAGAAGGATTCTCTCAAAGATTTTACCCCAAAAAATTTCTTTCATATTTAAACAATGCACTTGGCTCAAGTGATGAGTCAAAAGGGCATATAAGAAAGCTCAGAAATAATGAACATATTAAGTCTGAAATCTCAGATGAATACATTAAAAGATACAAGAATTTATCTATAAAAATATTAAACTTGATAAATCACATAAAAAAAAGACATAATATAACGTTAAAATAAATCCACAAACGGAGCCACAACATGAGCCACAACATGAGCCACAACATGAGCCACAACGGGAATATAGATGGACTTCTAGTAATCAACAAGCCTCAAAATTGGACATCTTTTGATGTAGTCGCGAAAATCCGCAATAAACTTAACGTCAAAAAAGTAGGTCACACAGGTACGCTCGATCCAATGGCAACAGGCGTATTGGTCCTCTGTTTAGGCAAAGCCACAAAGCTAGCGCAAAAAATAACTGACACGGACAAGGAATATATCGCCGAGGTTACTTTTGGTGCAACGAGTACAACTGATGATGCGGAAGGAGAAATTTCTGAAATTTTAAATGACAAATTCCAAATTCCAAATTTTAAATTAATTGAAGATACTCTCAAAAAATTCACCGGTAAAATTATGCAAATTCCTCCCAACTTTTCTGCGAAAAAAATTAAAGGTCAGCGTGCATATAAATTGGCAAGAGAGGGGAAGGAGGTCAAATTAGAACCAAGAGAAGTCACCATCGATGAGATAGAAATATTCGATTATAAATGGCCGAAACTTAGCCTGAGAATTGCTTGTGGTAAGGGTACTTACATTCGTTCAATCGCACGCGATCTCGGACAGGAATTAGGCGTAGGAGGCTATTTAACGGCTCTGCAAAGAACGAAGGTTGGGCAGTATCAACTTGACCAGGCAGTCACAATAGAAGAGGCAGATGAAGGGCATGTAATTTCTATTTAAGAAAATACTTGCAAAGAATTAACAAGGTGGTACAATTACACCCTTTTTTAAAACTATTCAAATTATGTCTAGACAAGCCGTAAATG
>JAUXDO010000037.1 GCA_030618315.1 Candidatus Peregrinibacteria bacterium
TAAAATGCTTATCTCCTTCGGTCTCCCTGATGCCTACATCAAGTCTCTCAAATACTTCCGGTGATTCTGGTGCTTTCTCAGTCATTAATTTAGGGTTTTTAAATATTCATCCGGAACATACTCAATTGGCAGTTCCTCTAACGGTAAGTAGTCGAGCGGGTTTACGGCTTCACCTTTGTAATGCACTTCGAAGTGAAGATGCGGACCGGTTGTCTGTAGTCCTGCACCTTTTGTACCAGGTGTACCGCCGGAAAGTCCTATGACTTCGCCTTGTTTTACGATTGTCCCAGGTTTTGCGATGATTTCTGCAATGTGGCCGTAAACTGTTACAAGACTGCCTTTATGGGCAAGGATTATGTAACTATATCCCATTCCGTTATCTTTTGTCTGGAATACATAGCTGTTTGCTGGCGCACGAATTTCGGTAAATTGTTTAGCTCGAATATCGATAGCCTGATGCACTCCCCATCTTTTTGGATATGTCGGATCGTGAAATTCAGCGGTGATTTTATTAGCAGGTACAGGCCATGCAAATGCTTTTCTGTCATCATCTATTTCATCAGGAATTTGTGAAATTTCTTCACTCTCAACAGATTCCATTAGTTCCACATCTTCTTTTATCTCATCTATTACATCAATGTTATCAACATCTAAATCTTCTATTATATCAAGTCCGTCATCCAGTGTATCCAGCTTGCTTTCGATTAACTGAAGATTTTCCTGCAGATTCTGAACTGCGATTGATGTTTGCAACTGCTCCTGAATCGCCTGATCCAGCATCATCTGATATTTTTCTTCTTCACCTTGTGTTTCGGCGAGTAACTGCTTTTTAGAAAGACGTGTTTCTTCAATTGTTCTCTTCTCTTTTAAGAGTTCTGAATAAAGGAATTCAAGATCCTTTTGTTCATCATAAATTGCGTCCTGCTTTGCTGTTAGTTCTCTATTTTTTACTTCAAGGTTGTAGAAAACATCACGTCCTGTTTCCTCCATTATTCTTAAATAATCCTGCCCAAGAAGATTCTCACTTACACTTGAATCTGCCAATAGCAATTTCAGAGTATTTGTACCTTCATCATAAAGAGAAAAATACTGCTGTTCTTCCTGATAAAGCAGTTTTACATAGTCCATTACAATCTTTTTTTGTATGCCCATCTCAATTTCACTGCGTTTTAGATTCAGCATTAAATCTTTTACTTCAATCTGTTTTTCAGCGATTAGAACTTCGGTATTAATGATTTTTTCTTTTGCAATTCTTATATTTGAATTCAGTACTTCAATTTGTCCTTTTAAGGATTCTACAACTTCACGTATTGGTTCAAGCTTGCTTTCTGCGGTGTATATTTGATCTTCCAGCTCTTTGAATCTGTCCCTTTGCTCTTCCAGATTTTCCTTAACACCGGAAAGTCTTCTTTCTGCATATTCTTTTTTCCCTCCCCAGTTTTCAATAATACTTTGGCGATATGCTTCAATTTCATCTTCGTATACTTCTATTGTCTCAGTTTCTTCGATTGAAATCGTGATTATCGGATTAGTAATTACTTCAAATTCATCAACATATCTTCCGCTATCATCAAGCACTCCCCCATCTGTAACTTCCCAAAGATCTTCGGTATATTCGACTGTTCTTGGTACTACCGGTTCAATCGGTATTTCAATATCTGGTAATTGTGGCTTGGCAAAGGCTAAACTACCAAGTCCAATATTTGATAAAACCAGGGCAAATGCCAATAAAAATGAAATAAGTCTCTGATTTCGTTTAGTTCTAGCCAAAAAGATATATTTATAATTATCAATATATTATACCAAATTATCAAACAAAAAACAAGGGTTTTTGGCTAAAATATAGGTAAAAGTCTTTGTCAGAGATGGGTAAAATGTGGTAGATTTATATAAATAATAAAGTGGTAAGTGCCCAAGTGGTAAGTGCTTGAAGTACTGTCTATTATAAAAAAGCATTTGAGCACCTGAGCACATAACACTTGAGCACCTAAAAAAATGATAGGCTACATAAATGGATTAATCATAGATAAGGACGAAAAATCGCTATTAGTTCTGGCGGGGAATATCGGTTATAAGACTTTTGTGCCTACTGAACTTTTGGCAAATGTAAAAATTGATACTAAAATCCAGCTATTTATTCATACCGCTGTAAGAGAAGACGACATTTCACTGTATGGATTCTTGAAAAAGGAAGATCTGCAGTTTTATGAACAGCTTATTAGTGTTTCCGGCATTGGACCAAAGGTTGCCATGGACATTCTTGCAACACCTATTTATATGACTCAGTCCGCAATTATTAATGGAGATACTGCTTTGCTTACGAAAATTAAGGGGCTTGGCAAAAAAACTGCTGAAAGACTTATTTTAGAACTCAAAAATAAGATTACTCCTGTAATAACTGAAGATGGTAAGCCGGCAATTACATCTGTTAATGAAGATGCTATTTTGGCTCTGGAAAGCCTTGGTTACGAGAAATTCCAGATTATTAAAGCTATGACTAAGTTGCCGAAGGATGTTACTGAGACTGAGGAAATTGTTAAATACTTTTTAAAAAATTCGTGACTCGTGTTTAGTTCTTCGTGCTTAGTGCTTAGTGCCTAGCGCCTAGTGCTTAATATTACTAAGAACGAAGAACTAAGAACGAAGAACTAATCTAAAATTATGCTTCATCTCAACTACACAAATATTTTAAAAAAGTCGATTGGCTCCAGGCATGGGATTGGCGACAAATTTCTGGTGAATTTTTGTGACAAGAAAAAATCATTTGTAAAAGATGCTCTGAGGAATAAAAAGAAAATCGGTTATGATTTTTTAAATCTTCCGGATGATAATGCTCTTCTGCGCAAAATTAAAAAACTGACTGCTGACCATAGCAAAAACAATTGGCAGAATATTGTTGTACTTGGAATCGGCGGTTCCAGCTTGGGAGTTTCTGCTATAAAAAGAGCTCTTCTTGGGCCACTTGTGAAGAAACCCAGTCTTATTGTAATAGACAATATCGATCCTGATTATGTAAATGGGATTCTTTCCAAAATTAATATTTCGAAATCTCTATTTGTAGTTATTTCTAAATCCGGTACTACAACTGAACCTATGGTTTTGTATGGAATTGTTAAGCAGAAACTGATTGAAAAACATCCGAAAAATTATCAGAAGAACTTTATTTTTATCACTGACCCGAAGAAAGGCTTGCTCCGAAAAATCGGGAAGAAGGAAGGTGTTACTATGTTTGATATTCCTCCAAAAGTCGGTGGTCGCTTTTCAGTTCTTTCCAGCGCTGGACTAGTACCTGTTGCACTTGCCGGTGTGGACGTTGGCGGACTACTAAAGGGCGGTAGAACTATGAGAGAAGCTATTAAAAGTAGTAATCCGGAAACTAATCCTGCTTTGATACTTGCGGCTATTCAATTTTTATCAGACAAAAAAAAGGGTAAAAATATGACAGTTGTTATGCCATACAGCAGTTCGCTTTTTAAAGTCGGTGCGTGGTACAGACAACTTCTTTCTGAAAGCATTGGTAAAAATATAAAAACAGGCCCGACACCGATTGCCGCACTAGGTACTACCGATCAGCATTCTCAGTTACAACTTTATAACGATGGACCTAATAATAAATTGATTGTATTTTTGCGAGTACTCAAGCATGCGTCTGATCCGCAGCTTTCTGATATTCTGCCAAAAGAGATTGGATTTTTAAACGGTAAAAAATTGAGTCAGATAATAGATGCCTCTTATACGGGAACATCTGAATCACTTGCAAAAAATAGCAGACCGAATGTTACGATAGAAATTCCAAAAGTCGATGCAAGACATTTGGGCATGTTATTTATGTTATTTGAATTCCAAATCGCTTTGCTCGGAATGCTTTATAAAGTTGATGCGTTTAATCAACCTGGTGTTGAGGAAGGCAAACTGATTACAAAAAAACTACTTTCTTAATTTAATCTCAAATCAAAATCCACAAATCTCAAATCAAAAGGGGTTTTACAATTTCAGAACTGATTCTGGTAATAGTGATTATCGGTATACTTACTGCTATAGGTTCAAATACTTATCGAAACCAGCGAAATACATTTCAGTTTAATGATTCACTGGCTAAAACTTTGGATATTATAAAAACTGCCCGAAATCATGCCGTTACAAGCAGGGCTCATTGGGATGGCACAACCAGCACTATTCCAAAAGAGGGATATGGAGTGTTTATTGATAAAGCGAATAAGAAAATGATTCTTTTTGCCAATACAGGTGTGACCGGTGATAATATCAATAAATATGATAGCAGTGATGGCATTGAAGAGGAATATATCATGACAAAAGATACCGAGTTTAAAGCTTTAACTGGTGATGGAAGTGATATTCCTCATGCAGTTATATTTTTCAGGCCACCACTTGCAGACGTTACAATTACTGATAATTCAGCTCCACCAGACGAAATAATAGATTTAACAATTGAACTGCAAAGACTGGGAGCACCTTCTACAGCTCCAAATAAAATTATCAGGATTAATAAGATTGCCGGATTTCCAGAAATACAATTGTAATTAGTAAATAGTAATTTGTAATTTTAACCGTGAAACTGTAACAATTACAAATTACAAGTTACAAATTACGAAAAATAAATTTAATGTTCAAAGAAATTATAAAACTCATAGGTAAATCAAAAGCTGGAGAAACTATATTGGAAACGATTATCGCTGTTTCAGTTCTCGCTATCGGCGTTACACTTTCAAGTACTTTAATGGCTAGTTCTCTGCGCAATATTAATACTTCAAAAAATCGAGTAATTGCAGTTAATATAGCGCGTGAAGGAATTGAGGCTGTTCGGAATATCAGGGATACAAACTGGTTAAAGTTTAGTGGAAATGTAAGAGAGTGCTGGAATCATATGCCTTCTAGCTTGGAACCATTGGACGATTGTTTAGAAAGCTGTAATGGCGGAGCTCCAATTATCCCTGGTGATTATATTGTTTATAAGGCCGAGGGAACCGGAGGAAGCGCATCTGACTGTAATACTATCCAGCGCTGGCGTCTTAAACCTGTTGCGGACATAGGAACTGATCCTGATGTTTTTTCGAATTCACTTTTGTATCAGATGGATATTGAACCTGTTGATATTGATACGAATAATGATGGTATTTTTGATAATGACAGGGATATTTATAATCATTTAATTTCAGTTCTTCCAGATGTATCCAACAACGATGCATTAGGCAGAAAAAATGCTCAGCGAACTTCATTTTTCAGAGTAATTACAATTGAGTATTTAGAAAATAATGGAACTGTAATTAATTCAACTAATTGGGCTAGTTCTGATCAAGATAAACTCAATCGAATGAGGATAACCTCCAAAGTAACCTGGACAAGAGGAAGTGCTGAACACAGTGTTATTCTTAAAACACATTTAACCGATTATCTCGGCCGTGACGACCTTGATAGTTAACATTTTTCATTGATTAAAAAAGTACTAACTAAAATCAGGCGATCATTAAATCAGCTCCACGCCGAAGGCTGCCCCACGCGAGTAATCGAGCTGCCCCACAGCGAAGCGGGTTCACCCTAGCCGAATTAATGATAGCAACCACTATCCTTGCACTTATAATCACTTTTTCAGCAACTATTTATTTTAACTTTTTTGGCTCTGTAAGAAATTTAAAGGCGGCAAATCTGGTTTATGAGGAGGCTCGTTTTACAATGGAAAGAATTGTTAAAGAGGTGCGAAACGGAACAATTGATTACGAAGAATATTATAATCAGAATTTGGTAAAAGGGAGAACTGGCGGTTCTTATGATTATATTCTGAATGACACATATGCCACAGACTATTGCCAATACAGCAGGCAATTTTATAGCAGTGGACCGGATGGAGAAATTGGAACTCTTGATGATGAAAGTACAGGTATGCGATTGCTGATAGATGAAACAACCGGAGATCCAGTCCCGCCCGCAATAGGCAGGTTGGATGGCGGTAATTATGTTCCTGATCCTATTCAAAATGATCTTTATATAATAAATGTGAATGGTGACAGGCGAAGTTTTTTTAAACGAATTGAAAAATTTGATAGCCAGGGAAATTCTATTGGTAAAATTGGTCTGTTAAAGCTGACTGGAGAGGATTTTGGTGTTGATCATATAAATTCACTTGATCCTGACTTGGATTCAAGTGGCTCAAGAACCTGCCCTGCTGATGCGGGGGAAAATGACGGAAGAGTTGATACGTGGCTGTGTGAAGATGGTTATGATTGCGAAGACATTGAATTATCTACAGTTGACTGTGGTTTTTCTGTGGCTGGCCATACTATTTATGGACAAAATATTTTTATTGATCCGGATTTAGCTATTAAAAATAGCTTTGTGGATATCACTCCGGCTTCTCTGGATATTGTGGATTTGAAATTTATTATTTCTCCGATGGATGATCCGAGAAAAGCTTATAATGATAATTCAGTTCAAGTTCAACCCCATGTAACGATTAAAATGATAGCGCGGGCTAATCCAAAGCTTTCCGCACAGTTTCAGAGCAATAGAACGCCTACCATTGTGCTTGAATCAACAGTTTCTACCCGTGCACAAAACCCGATTATTACAGAATGTAACCTGCGCCAATGTACAGAATTTTCTACTCCGAGAGCATGCCCTCTTTCAGCAGGTGTTTGCGGACCTAAGATACCTGGTAATGCTCCGGCAACTCAAAGCTGTGAAAACTTTGTATGGTCGGGCTGTAGTACAACTGATTACGAAACTTATGCTGATACTGAATGGGGCTCAGATTCTTATCAGGCAGGCTCCGAATTTGCATCTTGCAGTGAGGCTGATACTAGTTGTATTGCTGGATTTTGTAGCGATGGAATGGATAACGATTGCGATGGTCTGACAGACGAAATGGATCCTGAATGCAGATTTTATTTATGTAATGACGGACTTTGGGATGAGGATGTAGAAGGTGAAAACGGATGTAAGGATGTCGGTGGCTTATGTCAGACAATAAGACCTCTTGAGCCTGAAGAATCTTCCTGCTATGACGGTTATGACAATGACTGTGATTTTATCGATAGCACACCTGGTACAGGTGCTGATCAGTTTGATAGTGATTGTATCGCTCAGTATTGTTCTAATGGTAAATTGGATCCTGATGGCAAAACCGTACCAAATTCTGATGCACCTTTATACTTTTTAAAACTGAATTACGACGAAAAAGATTATTTGTTAAACGCTGATAATAGTCACACAGCTACAGGCGAGGACTCTCTGGATGAAACCTGTGTCGATGTCGGTCCATTATGTCCAACCAGCAGTCCTTCAGCTTATGAAACTGAATCTTGTGAGGGGGATATTAACTGTGAAAGAATTGTTTGTTCCGATGGTTATGATAATGACTGTAACGGTCAAGCGGATGAACTGGATACCGATTGTACAAAAGTGATCTGCAACGACACGAAACGAAATTGTGATTTGATTGAGACCACTTACGATTTTGATGGTGACCCAAATGTATCCGAAGATTATTTAAAAAATTATTTTAATCTGGATTGCGGAGATACGGATTTGGATGAATCCTGTAGGAATATCGGTGGTATCTGTAATGGATTTATGGATAACGATTCACTCACATATTTTGATCATACTAAATTGAATAATGAGAATATGCCTGTCGTCGGGGCAAGTGTAATTATCTCGTCAAATGAAGACGATTTATGCAAGGATGGTTTGGATAACGACTGTGATGGTTATGCTGACTGGAGAGATGAGGACTGTTGTCCTGATACAGATGGCGATGGTTATATTGGAGAAAAATTGGGTGTTGGAACTAATTTTTGCTTTACCGATGACGCCAAGTCAGGTGGGGCATTGATTGACTGTAATGATTTGGACGATTCGATTCACCCGGGGGCAACGGAAATATGTGATGGTGCTAAATATACAACTGGACCGCTTGCCGGTGATAACATTGATAATAACTGTAGTTTTGTAAATGATTTTACCACTAATGATTCAGATGCTTCTGATAGCTCATGCTGTATAGATACAGACGGAGATGGCTTTGGGGTCGGCGATGCTTACCTGAGCTGTACCAATAATAGTGCACCGGATTGTGAAGATAGCGATGCGAGTATTAATCCTAATGCATTTGAATCAATTGCTAGCGGTAATTGTTTTAACGAAGATGGCACATTTCCATTAAACGACAATTGTGCGAGTGAAGAAATCACATATGGCTCTATTACCACGACTGTTCCACGTGCTAATCATATTGATTGGTATGCAGATAAAGATGCTGGCTGGTTCACATGGTATGCAAGCCCTGCAATAGAGGATTTTGATGTTTCCGGACTAGGTGGAAAAAGCGGTATTGAAGCTGCTAATCTGCTTAATCTTTATGCTGGTACTTGCTGTCCATCCACTGTTGTTACGGAGATTTGTAATGACAATACTTATACTACTTACGGCAGTGATGAAAACTGTAATGGACTTGAAGGAAATAGCGACCATTATTGTGTTACAAGTGATGGACGAGCTTTTTATGAATATTTTACCGACTCAGCTCACGGTCTTTTGCTTGATATGGCGGATGGTGTAATTCAGAATGTAGGTCTGGGTATTATAACCCTTGCAGACGCCACTAACGCAGGGAATGTTCAAAGCAATACCCTTTCTGATCTTGATTTAACTGCCTGTACTTCAAGTTATCAAATTACTATTAATGCGACTGAAACTGTTACGGGAAGTTCTGATATCTGGTACCAATTAAGCGCTGATGGCGGAGCAACCTGGTGTACTAATGTTGACTGTGATGGTACCGATTGGTTTCTTTCACTCCCTGCTTCGATTACTGTGGATACTGGTTCTAACCCATCTCATACTGACGTAAGATGGAAGGCAAGATTGATTGGTAATGATCCGGATATTCCGGTTTTGTCTGATGTTACTATTACTATTAATAATTGCCTCTAATAAATAAAGATTTATGTTGTAAGTTGTAAGATTAATGACCTATTTATAACCTAAATCCTACAACATACAACTTACAACTCGTAAATGATAAATGTTAAATTGAACAACAAAGGCGTATCGCTTCCACTCGTTGTAGGGCTTGTCCTACTGCTTATGCTTGCATCAGTTGCTATAAACGAACTGGTTATCAGGGCACTTAGGTCGGCTCATCAAATAGAAGCTTCGGATAGGGCGTATTTTTCTGCTGAAGCGGGAATTGAAGACGCTTTGTATGAACTTTCAGAGCATTTCGCCGGTTATGAAACTTTTAATAGACATGATGATTTTGATGGAGATATTGATTGGAATAATGATTGGGAAATTACAAATTTGAGTGATTCAAGTACTTTTGGTTCAGATGATGGCTTGTATTTTTATCCTAAACAAAAGCTGATTATAAGTTTATATAACGATTCTGATGGCACAGGTATTACAACAAATTCAATCAATGAATCAAATGCCGATATAACCACCCTTAGTGCATCGAACTTTAGTATCACATTTAAAATACCGTGGGATACCGATATGGAATATTCCCTTGCCTACAGCAATGGATTAACAATAGATAATGATGGTGACCTTGGAAAAAGCTTAAGCGAAGGCCCTGAATCAATCAATGGCTTAAATGAAGACGGTCCTGCAGAAACAGCAATCTGTGATGAATATCCGAGTAAGGATGGAGATTGTGACGGAAGAGAAGATGAGGATAGCAATCAGGACCCTGTAATTTTGTGGAAAATAACTGATAACGCAGGCAATTCCCTTATTCCAATAAGAGGATGTTTAACAGGCATAGACGGCGATTCAGATGACCCATTAGGTACTGAGATTTGTGAAAAAGATTTTGAAATGGATGCCGGATACCTGTCTGTAACATTGGATACTTCTGATGAAGGAATTAATCAGGACGATGAAGTGGAAACTATCGGCACTTTCTTGAGTGATATGAGCAGTTTAAACAATAAACTACAATTTGAATTTTTAATTATTGCCCCACTAGTACAAGCTTATGAGATTGGCAGTGATATAAGATCAGTATCAATTCCTTATCTTGAATATCAGGCAAACATTTCACCTGTCACGAATCCTCCGCTCCCCTATTTCACAATAAATTCCGATGGGTGGTATAAGGATTATAAGCAGTCTATAACTACGACCGTAACGCCGAAGACTGCAGTGCCGTTGTTTGACTTTACAATTATTCAACAACAATAATTTTCGGCTATGCCTGTGGATTATGCTCGGAGTACCTCTCGTGGATGTCGGTCTGAGTACAGACCTGTGGAT